>DATJDE010000275.1:0-4523 GCA_035497595.1 Rhizomicrobium sp.
GCGCCGAAGAAGAAATCGGCGCGATAGCCGAGGCTGAATTTCGCATGGGCATAACGAGCACTAAGGCCCGCGAACCCACCGAGATTAGGCACGACCTTGGATTTCGTACGGTCAAATGGCTTTGAGTGGAAATAATGCGAGGTCGGCGGCTGAATGAACGGGCTACCCATGAAATATATGCCGCTCGTCAAATGACTTCCCGATGCCTTTTGCCTGCCAAACAGCAGGGCCGCGTTCACACCCCAATCAAGCGTGACCCCGCCATCGTTCGGCTTGCCCGCAATCGGGGCCGCGGCCTCCCATGAAATAGAGGGGCCAACCCCACGGAAACTGCGCTCATTCTCCGTCCGCGCATAATAGCTATGATGATGGCCTTTCTTCTGGCCTGCATATTTCGAATTTCTGTCGTAATGCGGATCCGGGAAAGAGCGGAACACAGTGGAAGATTTGCTCTGAAACTGCGCGACGCGCATCCCGAAGCTGAACGTCGAGATGCCGCCATTACCGAGCAACCCAAGCCCCACATCCTTGCCAGCCGCAAAATCCAGCACCGCATGGCTTTCGGATGCGGAAAAGATCGTATGGTTGAAGCTGGTGACGTTGCGATGGCCCATCCAATATTTCGGGCTGTTCTTGGTGTAGCCATTGGTTTGCGTAATTGTTGTGATCGTTTGTTGATGGCGATCACGCTTGGCGTTGGAGCGGCCATATTTGAGCGCCGCCGTGAACACCCAGTCCGTGTTCTTGGGCTCAAAGGTGATCTTGCCCTCGCCGCCGAAACTATTGCGGGGCATGCGCTCGAAGCTCAGCGGGGACGAAAAATTATACGGTGCCCCCAGATGTTTGAGAGTAAACGGCGGGGCAAAGCTTTCCTGCCCACCATCTACGCGCTGAAGCGCGCCGCCCAATTCCAGCCACACAGTCGGGCGCGCATCTTCGTCGGCAAGCCCTTGTGCAGGCGCGCATAGGCTGGCGACAAGAGCAACCGAAGATACAGAAGCCAGCAACTGCCAACGGATACTGCGCTCTGTGGCGTTTGCGTTGATCAATTCACTCATGGACCGTCCCCCGGATAGATACATTGGCGCTGTCGGTTCTTGTTCTCATGGCGCTCACCAGTTTTTCGTGACGCGCACACCGATCAGGCGCGGATCGGTGAGGAAGACATTGGTGGTAAGGCCGCTGTCATCGCTGTTGAGGAAGGCGCCGGTAATTGCCGTGGTGTTGAGCACATTCTTGGCAAAACCCATCACCTGCCAGCCGGACTGGCTGGTAAGGATGAGAGAGATGTTGAGATTGGAATAGCCGTGAATGCGGTCATAAGGATCGTCGTTGAACACTCGCACCCAGCTATCATCCTGCCAATAAAAGTCGCTGCGCAGCGTGGCCGCCCAATCTGCGGTGACGGGCATGGAATACTGTGCTCCCGCAGAGAAGGTGAAGGGCGGCGCATTGGGCAGCATGTGGTGGCCCAAATCCTTGTCGATGCCCGCGCCATTATTGGGCACGGTGGCGGGATTGAAGCCAGGATAGTCCGGATCGACGGGGTAATTGAAAAACGCATCCGTGCCACCGGGATTTTCTTTGTATGGCTTTGCGGTGATCGGATCGTTGCCGTCAGCATAAGCGACCCCGCAGGCAAGCGGCGCAGGATTTCCCTGCTGGCCATCGTTATAAGCGCCCTGACCGAGCTTGAGCAGCCAGACCACTTCGGACACCGGGAAAATGCAGTTCGATGCCTGCGTCGCGAACGGCTTCATCACCATATAATTGGGGTCGCCCGCCGTGCGATCCATCAGGTCCACGCCCTTCTGGCCGCGTGCAACGCGCGCATCCTCATAACCGCCCGACATGTTGAAGCGCAGGCCCGGAAGTGGTTCCCAGGTGGCTTCAACTTCGGCGCCCTTCACATTGGCGTTGAAATTCCGGTTGATCGCGGAACGGTCGATGATCTCCGAAATTTGATAGCCCTGATAGTTGAAGTAGAAGGCGCTCGCATTGAAGGTGAGCGTACTGTCGAACAACGTATTCTTGGTGCCCAGTTCAAACGCGTCGATGAATTCTGGCTTGAACGAGGTGGGGTGAATGGGGTTCGGGTTGTTGCCACTTCCGCCATAGATCAGCAGCACAGCGCCCGGCGGGTTTGCACCACCTGCCTTGTAGCCATGACTATAGCTACCGAAAATCAGAGTCTGATCGGTAAATCTTAGATCCGGTGACCAATTCAAAACCGTGCGGCCGGTGAACTGACCCCATTGCTGGTTGATCGCACCCGTCGAGGGATAACCCCAACCAACAGCGAGCAACTCGCTGGGAATCATAGTGAAATGCTTGCGGTCTTCGGTATAGCGAAGACCGACAGTGGCTTTCAGCTTAGGCGTGATCTCGTAATAGGTTTCGCCAAACGCCGCGAAGGAATTGAGCGTGTAAGGGTTCTGGCTGAGGAAGTAATTGTGCCCCTTGTCATTCAACTTGGTAACCGGGTTAGGATCAATATAGGTACAGGCATTGACGTTGGGCGAACCGCCGCCAAAGACCGGATTGTAATATTTGTATCCACCATAGCGCCCCAGACACTGGCTGTTGTCGGACACACCGGGTTGCCAGGCAGGGCGCGTAATATCACCGCTGCCGTCTCCACCACCTTGAGCCCAGGAAAAGGCCGTCAGCGAATTGATGAAAACGTAATAATTTTCCGCTGTCTCATAATGCAGGTAATTGCCACCGAAGCTGAAATTGAACGGCCCGCTGAAATGCGATGTCAGGCGAAACTCCTGGCCGGCCTGCCAGGATTTGGCGACTACCATATCCATCGCCAGCAGCCGGTCGCTGCACCCAAGCTGCGGGTCGCAGAACACGCCATCGGCATCAATCAGATAATTTTTTGCGCCGTTGACATCAGGCCCACCACTGATTTTTTTGGTGAAGACACCGGGCGCGGTGTTGAAACGGTTATAATCCTGCGTCGAACTCAAAAAATCATTGCTGAAGGATGTTTCGGACACAAAAGTCAGCAGCGGGCTCACCTCATAGGTCGAACTGAGCTGCACCACATTGCTTTTTACGCTGTAATCCGGCGTGAACTGAGACTCAATTTTCCGCAAGTCGGTGGACTGCGTTGTCCGCGAATAAGGATCAACTTTGTTGTTCATCAGACCGTTGAATTGCGGCCCCAGATAATAAGGTAGCGAATAGCCATTCGGCACCTGAAAGGCTTCCGGCGAATAAAGCGACACCGCCTGACAGCTCTGACTAAGATAGGGCGCAAGATTGAACACACCTGCATTGACGAGCGGAACATTCTGCCCCCCAACTTTGGTGGGAATTGGATCCGTTTTGCAAAGCTGCTTGGAGCTGCGCAACCGATCATCATCTTCGGCAAAATGTTCCCAGACGAGATAGGTTTGCAGTTTCTCCAGCGGACGCCAGCCAACCGACACACGGCCAGACCAGAGGTTGCGCCCGTCGATGGAAGAATCAGTCAGTTCGTTGAAGGAATAACCATCACGTTTTGTCCATTCACCCGCGATACGAATGGCCACCCGGTCATCGACGATCGGAATGTTCACCATGCCCTCAAGGCGGCGCTGTTTATAATTGCCGACTTCTGCAGACCCCATGGCTTCGAACTGATCGCTCGGCTTGGCAGAGGTGATGTTCACCACACCCGCGGTTGCGTTGCGACCGTAGAGCGTGCCTTGCGGGCCGCGCAGCACTTCGACTTGCGCGACGTCGAAGAATTCCTGCTCGAAGAAATGGTTGCGTATGAAAGGCGTGTCGTTGAACGCCACGGCAACGGCCGGATCGGTTGTCACGGAAATCGCCTGTGTGCCGATGCCGCGGATCTGGATGCTGTAGCCGGAGAAATTGGTTTTCGTGAAGGTGAGGTTTGGCACCTGTTTCACCAGATCTGGCCCGCCGTTTGTTTGAGAGGCGGTGAGCTGTTCCTGGCTGAGGGCCGTGATGGAGATTGGGATCGACTGCACATCCGCGCCGCCCAGTTTGGACGACGTTACAGTGACCGTTTCGACAGAATGGGGCGCGGGGGAAGCCTGAGCGAGTTGAAACGACCAATCCGTCGTTACATCAGACGTTGTTTGTTTACCCCTCGATATCCCGAGCGCTCCGGCAGGATCATGGTATACAGAGAAACCGGTGCCTATCAGAATGCGCGATAGCGCTTCTGCCGGTTGCAAACTTCCGGACACGCCTTTCGTGGTGGCACCCCTGACCATATCGGCCGAAACGATGAGAGGCACACCAGTCTGCCGCGAATAGGCGTTGAGCGCATCGTTCAGGCTGCCCGCCGGGATATTGAACTCCGCGCCTAACGAAGCTGTTCCCAGGCTCGCAGCGCAGGCCGACCCAAAGAGAATCGATTTCAAGAGTGTTGTTTTCAACATTGCCCCCTTCAATGTGGCATTCCCCAAAAAAAGTCGTTTGATGGCTTTCCACGCTGGTCAGCGCGAAATCACAATCTCGTTTTCGTGGTGTGCGGCCCGCAACTGCAGAATATGTTGTGC
>DATJDE010000276.1:0-8669 GCA_035497595.1 Rhizomicrobium sp.
CGCCAAATCGTTCGGTGACGTGGAGATTCCCGAAAGCGACGATTACGACCAGACTATCTCCACGACCGGCGGTCTTGCGGGGGCCTATGCCCGCAAAGGGCTCGATGCCGCCAAAGGCATTGATGTGGCGCCCGAACAGGCCCGCACCCAGGTGGCAGATCAGGCCCGCAACCGACTGGTCAGCGCGCTGGCGCGGGGCCGCAATTATGCGCCGGAAGCCGCCGCCAGAGCGCAAGGCGATTATGATTGCTGGATTCTCAACGCCCGCGTCCCCCAGCAGCTCAGCGCCTCGGACCAGTGCAAACATTCGCTGGACATCACCCTGCCGCGGCTCGAACGCAGCGTGCAGCAGGCCCGCTGAGCCAACAGGTCCGTTAAGCCAGCAGGTCCGTTAAGAACGGCATCAACCCTTTCTTAATTCCGCACCACTACCCTGGGTAGCATAAAATATAAAAACAACCTCGGCCGGGGAATAAGGGCCGACGATGGGTGCGGAATTTTGGGGTTTGCGGCGCCGCCTGCCAGGGCGGCTGCCGGGTGATGTGTGCGCCAATGCGGCAATCGAATTCGCATTGGTCGCGCCGGTTTTCCTCGTCTTCCTGATGGGGATCATCTCGTATGGCGGCTATTTCTGGCTGGCCCATAACCTTCAGGAGCTGGCCAACGATTCGGCCCGCGCCGCGGTCGGCGGGCTAACCGCGGACGAGCGCTCGGCCTTCGCGCGCAGTTCATTCGACAGCCAGGTCGCCAGCTATGGCGCGCTGACCCCCGCCAGAGCCAATGTCGTCTACAACGGCACGGCGCAGAACTTCACTGTCAGCGTGTCGTATGACGCATCGCGTTCAGGGTTCTGGGCGATCTCCGGGCTGATCCCGATGCCCTCCTCCACCATCGTCCGCACCGCCTCCATCCGCCTGGGAGGCTATTGATGCGTCGTGCCGTCAAAGCCCGCGCCTTTCTCAAGGATCGCCGCGGGGCAATTTCCATCATCTCGGCACTGTCGGTCTTTGTGCTGATCGGCTTCACGGCAGGGGCGGTGGATTTCGGCAATGTGTTTTTGCGCAGCCGCCAATTGCAGGGCATGGCCGACCTTGCCGCCATGGCAGCGGCGAGCAATCTGCCCCGCGCGCAGGATGCGGCGCTGGCCACCGCGCATGCCAATGCCTGGACCGCGCCGTTGAGCGCCGACGTGAAAACCGGCATCTATCTGCCGCAGGTGGCGCTTGCCGTCGACAAACGGTTTGCGCCGGTGAACGGGCCTGCGGTCAATGCGGTGAAGGTGACGCTGAAATCCTCGGCCGAGCTTTTCTTCGCTTCGGTCTTTCTGGGCCGCACGTCGCTGCCCCTCTCGCGCAGCGCAACGGCGGCACGCGCCGAAGCGGCCAGTTTTTCCATCGGCTCGCGGCTGCTGTCGCTGCAAGGGGGCGCGGCCAATGCGGTGCTGTCCGCCCTGACCGGCAGTTCGGTCACTCTGCAAGTGGCCGATTACAACGCGCTGGCAGGCGCGCAGATCGATCTGTTTCAATATTGCGATGCGCTGAAGACACGGCTCAATCTGAAGGCCGCGTCGTTCAACCAAACACTCTCCACCGGCATGACGACATCGGAAGCCCTGAAAGGCATTTCAGATGTGCTTGCCGCCACTGGCAAGACAAGCGCGGCGCAGGCGATGGCGACGCTGGCCGCTGCCGCCACCGGCACCCAGAAAATCGCGCTCGGCAGCCTGATGAATCTCGGCCCCTATGGCGATCAGGATTATCTGAACCCCAATGGCGGCTCGGGCGTGACGGTGAGCGCGCTCGATCTGGCAACCGCGGCGCTTGGGCTCGCGCAAGGCGGCCATCAGGTGCAGTTCAATCTGGCAAGCGGCGTGCCCGGCCTGAGCAAGATCACCGCCACGCTGGCGATTGGCGAACGGCCCGCAAATTCGCCCTGGATCGCGGTGACCGACAAGACCGATGTCATCGTGCGCACCGCACAGGCCCGGCTCTATATAGAGGCGCAAATCCTGCCGCTCGGCGGCGTGCTCTCCTCCATCGCCAGCCTGCATGTGCCGATCTATGTCGAGCTGGCCTCAGCGCAGGCCAAACTCTCCAGCATCCAGTGCGCCCAGCCCGATTCAACCGTCACCCTGTCGGTCGCCCCCAGCATCGGACAGGCGGCCATCGCCGATATCAAAACCAGCAAGCTGTCCGATTTTTCCAGTGCGCTTCAACTGGACGATGCGGCGCTTGTCGATTCCGGCCTCATCCAGGTGACCGGCAAGGCCGCTCTTCCGCTCGGCGGACTGACCTGGAAAGAGGTGAGCTTCAGCACCGCCGACATTGCCGCCGGTACAGTGAAAACCGTGAAGACCAACGATCTGATGCAGACGCTGTTTTCCGGTCTGGTGGGCTCGCTCGATCCGAAAGTAAAACTGTCCCTGCTGGGGTTGGGCCTCGGGCTCGGCCCGGTCAAAACAGCGGTGACGAATTCGCTGTCCACCGTGGCGAGCCCGCTCGATGCGGTGGTCAACAGCCTGACCGGCATTTTGGGGCTGGGCCTTGGCGAGGCCGATGTCCGGGTCAACGCCGTGCGCTGCAACGCTGTCGCCCTGGTGCGATAAAAACCCTGCCAGAGGTGGCGGTCACAGAATTATGATATAATGTCAGTTCTAGGAAACGCAGGCGTTCGGGGGACATATGAGCACTTACGATTACATTATTGTGGGCGCAGGCAGCGCCGGCTGCGTGTTGGCCAACCGGCTGAGCGCTGACCCGAAGGTCTCGGTCCTGCTGATCGAGGCGGGCGGGCGCGACAAATCGCTGATGATCCACATGCCCGCCGGGATACCCCAGCTTATCGGCAAGCCCAATCCTTATAACTGGTATTACGACACCGAGCCGCAAACCCATCTCAACAACCGCAAGCTCTACTGGCCGCGCGGCAAAGGCTGGGGCGGCTCCTCCTCAATCAACGGTATGATCTATATTCGCGGCCACGCCCGCGATTATGACAACTGGCGCCAGCAGGGGCTGGAAGGCTGGTCGTTCGCCGATGTGCTGCCCTATTTCAGACGCTCCGAAAACAACCAAAACGGCGCTGACGCCTTTCACGGCGGATCGGGGCCGCTCAACGTCTCCAATGGCCACTCAAAGAACCCGCTCTTTCCCGCCTTCATCAAGGCCGGGCAGGAAGCAGGCTATCCTTACACAAAGGATTTCAACGGCCACGCGCAGGAAGGCTTCGGCCCCTATCAATTCACCATTCGCGACGGCAAGCGCTGGAGCACCGCCTCGGCCTATCTGCGCCCGGTGCTGGACCGGCCAAATCTGAAAATCGAATCCAACGCGCTGGTCAGCCGCGTGCTGTTTGAAGGCACCCGCGCCGTCGGCGTTGAATTCGTGCAGAAGAAACAGACCGTGGTGGCGCGCGCCGACCGCGAAGTCCTGCTCTGCGGCGGGGCGGTCAATACCCCGCAAACACTGCTGCTCTCCGGCATCGGCCCTGCCGATACGCTGCGCCAATTCGGCCTGCCGGTGGTGGCCGATCTCAAAGGCGTCGGGCAGAACCTTCAAGACCATCTGGATTGTTCGATCCAGTATGAATCCACCAAACCGATCACCCTGCACAGCGCGCAAAAGCCGCTCAACATGCTCAAGATCGGCCTGCAATATATGCTGTTCGGCACCGGCCTTGCGACCAGCCAGGGGCTGGAAGCGGGCGCCTTCCTCAAAAGCCGCCCCGATCTTGAAACGCCCGACCTGCAATATCACTTCATCGCGGCGCTGATGTTCGATCACACCCGCAAGAAAGCCGATCGCCACGGTTTCATGGCCCATGTCTGCCAGCTGCGCCCGCAAAGCACCGGCTATATCTCAATCAAATCGGCGGACCCGTCAGCCGCCCCGCTGATCCAGCCCAATTATCTCGACACCGAAGAAGACCGCCGCGCCTTACGCGAAGGGGTGAAGATGGCGCGCGAGGTGTTTGCCCAGCACGCCTTCGATGAATTCCGCGGCGCCGAACTGATGCCCGGTGCAAACGTGCGCACCGATGCCGAATTCGATGCCTTCGTGCGGGAGAATGCCGAAACCATCTACCACCCGGTCGGCACCGCCAAGATGGGCGTGGACGCGATGGCCGTGGTCGATGGCCAGTTGCGCGTGCGCGGGATCGAGGGTTTGCGCGTGGTCGATGCCTCGGTCATCCCGACACTGGTCTCGGGCAATACCAATGCGCCCACCATCATGATCGCGGAAAAAGCTTCGGACATGATACTGGGCCGGGCGGCGCTGGCGCCCGAAAATGTGCGCGTGGCCGAAGATGGCGACCGCACCATCGCCGCTGAATAAACCGGGGGGACGTCATGCAGAGCCAGATATTGTTTCCAATGGGGGCGCTTGCCTTCCTCACCTTCACCGTTTTGCTGTTCGTGCCGATGCGCAGGTTTCGCGCGGTCTTTGCAGGCGCGGTAGGGCCGGGCGATTTCCGCTTGGGCGAATCCGAGCGCGTGCCGCCATCGGTGTTGCTGCCCAACCGCAATTATATGAACCTGACCGAACTGCCGGTCCTGTTCTATGTCGCCTGCCTGATGTTCTACGTGACGAACCGGGTGGACGAGACCGTCCTGTACGTTGCCTGGGGCTTTGTCGGCTGCCGCGCACTCCACAGCCTGATCCACATCACCTATAACAATGTGATCCACCGCTTGTCGGTGTTTGCCATCAGCACCGGCCTGCTGCTCTGGCTGTGGCTGATGTTTTTCACAAAAGGCGCCTGAGGCCGCTATCGCGCCCCCGGCTTGGCGTCTATGCTCGGCGGATGATGAAAAAAGCTGCCCGCGCTGTATCGCTGGTTTCGGCCAGCCTCCTGCTGCTTGTCTCGGCGAGCCTTGTGCCCGCGACCGCGCAGCCACTCTCCCCCGCACCTGCCGATGGCGGACGCCTCAAAGTGCAGACGCTCAACTTCGACATGTGGTGCCAGGAAACCGAAAAACTGCCGCCCGAGCGTTGCGACAAGCGGCTGCCCGAAGATGATGCGGCATTCGATGCCTATCGCGCCAAGGTCGAAAAATACGAAGTGCCTTACCTGAAAAACAAACAGCGCCAGCAAAGCCTGAACCGCACCATCCTGCATGCCGAGCCGACCCTGAACCCGGTCAACAACCCGCAGCAGCCGCCCGCCCCCAATCCTTAAACCTTAAATTTCGACGGCAATCCCGGTTCCGAACACATCGAGGCGGCGCGCGACCTTTTCCACGCCCTGCGCCGGTTGTGCCTGGCTTTGTGTGTTTTGGGGCTGCGTGTTTTGACCCTGATTGACGACGAGCCGCAGATGCGGCGCACGCGGATGGCCGGACCATCTGTCGATCACCGGCGGCGGCAGATCAGAAATCGCAATGGGATCGTCCTCACGCACGATCTGCGAACCGATCAGCCGTTCAAACGCGATCGGCCGCCCGCACAAAGCGTTGATATCGGTCAGCACCTGGGTCATCCCCAGAAAGCGCATCGGCTCGGCATTGTTGAAGGTGATGGGGGCGAGCACGGTTTCCATTTCCACCATGCCGCAATCGGTCGTCGCCCCGATGGACAACAGGCTGAGCGGCTGACGCACCGCCAGTGCCTGCTTCAACAACCCACACAGCGCGACCCGGCTTTGGTCCTCCCAATGCGCCAGATAGCTGCTGCCGCGCAGTTCGCCGCCAAAGCGTTCGCACAAAGCGGTGCCCGCGAGCCGGTAGAGCGGGCGCTCCGTATCGCTCGCATCCAGAATGAACGTGGTGGCAAGCATGCGCTTGATGGAGCGCGGATCGATCTCGGTCTGGTCAGGAACGGCGCGCCCACGGCGCAGGCGGCTCCAATACCCCACGAGAAGATGGCTGTTTCTGTGTTTCATTGTCTTTTAACCCCAACGCCTTTTTTGTGCGGCGCTGAACCAGACCGGAACGCACCTGCCCTCCTAAAAGCATGAGCCGTGCCAGTTTTTTGGGGTTCAAAAGAGGGGTAAACGGGAATTAAGCATGGCAAACCTGTCCCTATCAGGGACGCATCAGCCCCAAGGCCCGCGCCGGACCTCACCAAACAGCTTCAAATGACTCGATTTGAGAACGGGCGTCAGCGCCGCCCCGGCTGCAAAACCGCCCAGATGCGCCCACCAGGCAACGCCGGGCTCAGCCGCATCACTCATCAGCGCGCCGCCAAGCTGCAGCACGAACCAGAAGCCCACCACCCAGACCGCCCCGATCCGCATGGGATAAGGAATAATGCCAAGCGGCACGATCACCCGCACCTGCGCCCGCGGATAGAGCAGCACATAAGCCCCGAGCACGCCGGAAATCGCCCCCGATGCGCCCACCATGGGGATCAGCGACCAGGGGCTGACCAGCACCATGGTCAGCGCCGCCGCAATCCCGCTCAACAGATAGAACAGGAGATAGCGCCCATGCCCCATCGCCTCTTCGATATTGTTTCCGAAGACCCAGAGATAAAGCATGTTGCCGCCCAGATGCAGCAAGCCGCCATGCAGGAACATGGAGGTGAGAATGGTGAGCGGCGCAGGCTGGGCCGGGATCAGCGCCAGCACCTCATCGGCATGCAGCACCATGGCGGGCAGAAACCCAAGGCTGTGCACCCACAGCCCATCCGCCCCGCCTTGCGCCAGCTCCACCAAAAAGGCGGCCACGCACAGCCCGATCAGCAGCCAGTTCACAAACGGCGTGATGCGCACCGGATTGTCGTCCGAGATCGGGATCATCCGAACCTGCAAAAGCGCGCGTGTTGACGCTGATCTGTGCCGAACTGGGTCATTTCAAGCCTTCGCCAAGCCATCCGCCATGGCATGTTTCGTGAAATACCAGAATGCATGGATCAAGGAACATTCACCATGTCAGCGAGGCCAAATCCCGTTCTTGCCACTGCGCTGGCCGCCCTTGTGGTGTCTTTGCCATTGAGCGAAGCGCTGGCCGCCACGCCCTCGGCCCTTGGCAAATCCTTCAGCACGGCTTTCGGCACGCGGGCCTCCGGCCCGACTTTTGGTACGCGGGCCTCCGGCCCGACTTGCGCCGCCACGGTCCCGGTACCACCGCCGCCAAAACACCATCACAAGCCGGGCAAAACCATCAATTTCAATAAGACCATCATCATCAACAAGCCCGTCACGATCAATAAACCGGTGACCATCAACAAATCGGTCACCATCAACAAACCCGTGACCATCAACACCACGATCGATGCGTCGAAAACCATCAACATCGACAAGTCTGTGGTGATCAACAAAAACATCGATGCGTCCAAAAACATCAACGTCGAGAAAAATATCACGATCAACAAATCCGTCGTGATCAATAAACCAGGTGGTGGTGAAAGCGGCGACGCGGCAGCCAGCGCCTTTGCATCGGCCAACGCTTTTGCCTCCGCATCGGCCAGCGCCAGCGCGCAGGTGATCTATTATGGCGGCAGCCAATACGTCACCATCGTCAATGGCGGCGGCCGTTCGGTCGGCGGCGATGTGTCGGTAGCGGCGCAAACGCGCTGCGTCGAGCAGGATGCCAATGTCATTAAATCCCTCCACGCCACCTGCGTGGATCACAAGGGCCGCGAATATCCCGCCTCCCACATGCTCCCCGACACCTGGATCGATGGCGCCTTTGAAGGCGAGGTCGCCCGCTGCATCCCCGGTGCCATGGTGCGCGCCAGCATCGGCAATGTTGCCCAATCCGACCAAGGCCTCGCCGGCACCTTTGAAGGCGGCCAAACGCTGGCCTGCGGCTCAGGCGAGGCGCTGGTCCATTACCGCGGCGGCATGCTGAAATGCGCCCCGGCAAAACCGGTCAAAGACTGCACCGAACGGGACAATCTGCGCCGCTGGGGCGCGGGCGACTTCTTCTTCTCCTACCGCGCCCGCGTCTGCGTCACCCCCACAGCCAGCACCAGCGGAGAAGACCTCTCCGGCATGGCACTGGACGGCGGCGTCGGCGCCGAAGACAGCGGCTACTGAGACCTAAGCCGCTATTAACCAGCACTCCGTCAAACTTGATGGATGACCGCTATCTCCCGTCTCATATCGCAACTCTCCCGGGGCGCGTTCCTCACGCGTGCGCGCATTCGGCTATGGTCGCTGGCAATCGGGGCCGCGTGGATCCTTGCAATCGTCTGGTTGGCGCTGAGCGCGCAAGGTCTCAACGACTATGCAGGCCGCCCCCTGGGTTCGGATTTCTCCAATGTCTATGCGGCAGGAACGCTCGTCCGCGAGGGCAAGGCGCAAGCGCCATTCGATCCGGTTTTGCAATATACCCGCGAGCAAGCCATCTTCGGCGAAAAGACGCCATTCTATGGCTGGCACTATCCGCCATTCTTTCTTTTTATCGCCGGCGCGTTGGCGGCATTACCTTATATTTCCGCGCTCATCGTCTGGCAGGCGATGAGTTTTGCGTTTTATATTTTCGCGATGGCACGCCTAACGCGGGCAGGCCCTCTCCCCACCCTCCGCGCCGACCCCGCTTGGCTGCTGCTGCTCGCAGCCTTCCCCGCGGTCTTTATCAATCTCACCCATGGCCATAACGGTTTTCTCACCGCAGCCCTTTTCGCGGGCGCACTGGCAACGCTCGAAAAACGTCCGGTGCTTGCGGGCATCCTGTTCGGACTCACTGTTTACAAACCGCAATTTGGTGTGTTGTTACCCTTCGC
>DATJDE010000277.1:0-5580 GCA_035497595.1 Rhizomicrobium sp.
GCCTGTTCGAAGGCGACCCGCCAATGATGTGGGCCAGCCTGTCAAAGCTGATGACCCTGAACGACGCCACCAAAATTTATTGCGGCCATGAATACACCTTGAGCAACGGCCGCTTCGCGCTGACGCTGGAGCCGGGCAACACGGCCTTACAGGCGCGGATGCGTGAGGTGGAAGGGCTGCGGACACGGGGCGAACCCACAGTGCCTTCCACCCTGGCGCTGGAGAAACAGACCAATCCGTTTCTGCGCCCGGATTCGCCGGAGCTGCGCCGCACCCTCGGCATGGAACAGGCCAGCAATGTCGATGTGTTCGCCGAAACGCGGCGGCGCAAGGATAATTTCTAGAGCGGTTCCAGGACAAAGTGTGCAGCGGTTTTCTGTCCGGAACCGCGACGAAACAAAAGCTGGAGCATTTTTCGGCGCTATTGCGGCGGCACGATCTCGAAGGTGCCGGTGGCCGGGTCGAGCAGTTCTAGCTGGCCATCGGCGATGCCGAAGCGCGCGCCGATCAGCGTGAGTGTGCCCGCCTTCACCCGCTCGGCGATGAAGGGAAAGGTCATCAGCCGTTCGAGCGAAAGTTTGATGGTTTCACGTTCAAGCTCGATCTGCGAGCTGTGGCGGCATTTTTCGGCAGCCGGTTCGAGCAGCTTGATCCATGAGCCCAGAAACGGCGTGTTGTCCGCCACCGCCATGTCACGCGCGGCGGCGACACCGCCGCATTGGGCATGGCCCATCACCAGAATATATTTGACGTTGAGATGCAGCACGCCAAAGGCAAGGGCGGAGCTGGTGCCGTGATGATAGCCGACGCTTTCTTCGTAAGGCGGCACGATGGCGGCGACGTTGCGGATCACGAACAATTCGCCAGGGCCTGCACCAAAGATCGTGGCCGGGTCGGCGCGGCTGTCGCTACAGGCAATGACGAGGTATTCGGGATTCTGGCCCTTGGACAATTCGGCGTAATGCGCTTGTTCCTGCGGCCAACGATTGGCCATAAAAGCACGATACCCCTTGATCAACCTGTCCATGAGAGCCCCTGTTGCCTTCGCGCTTTCGCTATAGAAAGCAGGCGCACCTGTCGAGCGTCACATCGCTGCATGTGGCGCTTCGCTGTGTTGAAGACCGGCGCTGATGCCGGGTGGAGGACTGATCGCGAATTCATTGGCGATGGCGGTGAAATGCAGAAAGACCGCAACAAGCACGAAACCGTGCCAGATCACCTTGTGATAGGGAATTTTTTCAACCACATAAAAAAGTACACCTGCCGAATAAATCAGTGCGCCCGCCATCAGAAGCCAGAGATTTGGCGCCGCGACCGATGCGGCGAGCGGTCTCAGCGCCATCACAATCAGCCAGCCCATCGACAGATAAAGCACGATGCCTGCTTTTTCGAACCGGCGAGGAAACAGCAGTTTGAGCGCGACGCCGAACAGCGCGGCGCTCCACACCAGCGCCAGAATTTCCCTGCCTGCTGTCTGGCCGAGCCGCCCCACCGCGAAGGGTGTGTAAGTGCCTGCGATCATCACAAAGATCGCAGCGTGATCCAGACGCCGCAAAAGGTTCTTCACCCGCCCCGGCGGGGCCAGATTATAGGCGGCGGAGGCGCAGATCATGGCCAGAAGGCCTGCGCAATAGACCAGGACCGCCGCCATCTGAGCGCCGCCCTGTGCGCGGAGCAGCAGCCAGCCGACTGCCGGCAGCGCCAAGCCGACACCGGCCAGATGCAGGGCGGCATCTGCGCGGTCTTCCCATGGGGTATAAAGACGAAGCGAATCCAGCGTCTGCCTCTGGCCTGCTGCCGCCATGGCCTGATACCACTGCACCCGGCCCTGCGGCCAGCGGGCGTCCAGCCATGGAACCGGAACCAGTATCAGCGGACGCGCAAAGGCCCGCAGTGCCCACCTGACAAGAATGGTGTGGTGTGTGTTAAGGTGGGCTGCCCCTGCGCGGGCCAGCAATTGCGCTTGGCCGCGGCCCGCGAAAATGTGATACACGCGGTCCCAAACGGGACGGCTAGCCCAAAAGGCTGAGATCTGGGCACGGGGACGGCGGTGTTTCGCCCCGAAGACCATAGTGTTTTGCGAGGCTTGCCCCGCAATTGAAGGATACGGATGAACGACTCGAATGACCCGACACGCACTGCTCGCCCAGGGGGGCGCCAGCCGCTGTCACTGAAAAAGACGGAAACGTCCACCGTCAAACAGAGCTTCAGCCATGGCCGCAGCAAAGCGGTGGTGGTGGAAAAGAAGCGCGCCCGTGTCGCACCGGCTGGTGAAACCAAGGTTGCCGCCGAGGCCCCGCGCCCCGCGGCGCCTGAGGTCAAACACCCCACCCCTGCACCCGCGCCCCCGCGTGTGGCCCCCACCCCGCCGCGTCCCGGCGTTGTGCTGCGCCAGCTCACCGAGGAAGAAAAAGTTTCCCGCAGCCGCGCCCTTGCCGGTGCGCGCGTCGAGGAGCTGGAAGCCCGCAAACGGGCCGAAGAAGACGCCAAGCTGCGCGCCGTCGAAGATGCGCGCCTGGCCATTGAGCGCGTTGCCGCTGAAAAGCGCAAAGTCGAAGAAGACGCCCGCAAATCCGCCGACGATCTGGCCAAGCGGCACGCCGAAGAAGAAGCCAGCCGCAGGCTGAAAAAAGAAGAAGCCTCAGCCGCCCCGGGGACCGCGCCCGTCAATGCGGCGCCGGGCGATGTCCACCGCCGCAAACCGGCGATGGAAGAGGAAGAAGACTCGCACGCCAAAAAAGGCCCGGGCGGCAAAGTTCCGCCCAAGAGCGCGACCCCTGCCCGCAAATCGCCGGATGACCGGCGCCGCGGCAAGCTGACCGTGACCCGCGCCCTTTCGGGCGATGATGAACGCCAGCGCTCGCTTTCGGCCTATCGCCGCCATCTGCAGCGCGTCAAAGGCACGCAACAGCAGCCCGCAGGGCCCGCTGGCCCGCGTGAGGTGACGATTCCTGAAACAATTTCGGTCGCCGAACTGGCCAACCGCATGGCACGGCGCTCGGTCGATGTGATTAAAGTCCTGATGCAGAACAGCATTATGGCGCAGGCCACCGACATGATCGACGCGGACACCGCCGAACTTGTGGCCACCGAATACGGCCATACGGTCAAGCGGGTCGCTGACTCCGACGTGTTGGCCGGCCTTCAGGGCCATGATGATGCGGTGGAATCGCTGGTTTCGCGCCCGCCGGTCGTGACCGTGATGGGCCATGTTGACCATGGCAAGACATCGCTGCTCGATGCGCTGCGCCGGACCCATGTGGTCGCGGGCGAAGCCGGTGGCATCACGCAGCATATCGGTGCCTATCAGGTTGGTCTGAACAACGGCGCCAAAATCACCTTCCTCGACACGCCGGGCCACGCGGCCTTTACCGCGATGCGCGCACGCGGCGCCAAAGTGACCGACCTGGTCATTCTGGTCGTCGCCGCCGATGACGGCGTCATGCCGCAAACGGTGGAAGCCATTGCCCATGCCAAAGCGGCAGGCGTTCCAATCATCGTCGCCGTCAACAAGATCGACAAGGGCGACGCCGACCCGATGCGGGTCAAGACCGAGCTTCTGCAACACGAGATTCAGGTCGAAGATCTGGGTGGTGAAACCCTGGCGATCGAAGTGTCGGCCACCAAGGGCACCAATCTCGACAAGCTCGAAGAAGCGATTTTGCTCCAGGCCGAACTGCTCGACCTCAAGGCGAACCCCGAACGGGCCGCCGAAGGTGCCGTGATCGAAGCCAAACTCGACAAGGGCCGTGGCCCGGTCGCCACCGTGCTGGTGCAGCGTGGCACCCTGAAACAGGGTGACATCGTGGTTGCCGGATCGGAATGGGGCCGCGTGCGCGCGCTCGTGAACGATCGCGGTGAATCGGTCACCAGTGCTGGCCCATCGGTTCCGGTGGAAGTTCTGGGCCTTTCGGCAGCGCCGGAAGCGGGCGATGAATTTGTCGTCGTCGAGTCCGATGCCCGTGCCCGCGAAGTCACCGAATATCGTGCCCGCAAGCGCCGCGAACAGCGCCAGAAGGCAATGTCGCGCCAAACGCTGGACCAACTTCTGCAAAGCCGCAGCGATGGCGAAAAGCGGCTTCTGCCGCTCGTCATCAAAGCGGACGTGCAAGGCTCGGTCGAAGCCATTCAGGGCGCGCTCGAAAGTCTCGGCACCGACGAAGTGGGTGTGCAGACGCTGCAATCCGGCGTCGGCGGCATCACCGAATCCGACGTCATTCTGGCGCAGGCCTCGGGGGCTGCCATCCTCGGCTTCAACGTGCGCGCCAATGCGCAGGCCCGCGAACGGGCACGGCGTGATGGCGTGGAAGTGCGCTATTACAACATCATCTACAACCTCGTGGATGACATCAAAGCTGTGCTGTCGGGCATGCTGGCACCGGAAGTGCGTGAAAAATTCCTGGGCAATGCCGAAATCCTGGAAGTGTTCAACATCTCCAAGGTCGGCAAGGTCGCTGGCTGCCGCGTCACCGAAGGTGTGGTGCGCCGGGGTTCGCGCGTGCGTCTGATCCGCGACAACGTCGTCATTCACGAAGGTGATCTTTCGACGCTGAAGCGCTTCAAGGACGAAGTGCGCGAAGTGCAGACCGGCCAGGAATGCGGCATGGGCTTTGCGAACTATCACGACCTCGCCAAGGGCGACGTGATCGAGTGCTACGAAGTCGAGACCATTCAGCGCGCGCTCTGACCGAACAGCCATTTTCAGCCGCTGGCAGACGCAAAACGTCTACCAGCGGCTGGCGTCATTCAGCACACGCACGCACAATAGGAGCCTCCCATGCCCCGCCGTCACGCCCCGCGATCGCGCAGCCGCGCAGGATCCGAGCATGGGAGTGGGCGTGTGCATGAACGCGGTGCGGAACGCACCCTGTCACAACGCCAGTTGCGGGTGGGCGAAATGCTGCGCCACGCACTGGCCGATATCTTGCGCCGGTCCGAAATCCGCGATCCCGATCTTTCGGGCGTGTCGGTGACGGTGACACAGGTCAAACCATCACCCGACATGCGCCACGCTACCGCCTTCGTCGAACCGCTGGGCGGGCAGAAGGCGAAGGAAGTGATTGCCGCGCTCAACCGGCACAAGGGTTTCATTCGCGGTGAAATCGGCCATCTCATCGCGCTCAAATTCACCCCCGAATTCCGCTTTGTCGAAGACACATCGTTTGCCGAAGCGCAGCGCATCGAGACCCTGCTCAAATCCAGCCGTGTGGCCGCCGACCTCAACGAGGGCGACGAAGGCGATCAGGAAGAAGACGTGACCAACCAAGACGCTGGTGGCGATGGGACGTAGAAAAAAAGGCTCCCCGGTCAATGGCTGGGTGGTGATCGACAAGCCGCTGGGCATCACCTCGACGCAAGTTGTCGGCATTGTGCGCCGCCTGTTCGATGCCCAGAAAGCCGGTCACGCCGGAACGCTGGACCCCATGGCAACCGGGGTCTTGGCCATCGCGCTGGGCGAGGCCACCAAGACCGTGCCCTACGCCATGGACGCCTCCAAAACCTATCGCTTCACTGCCTGCTGGGGCGAAGGCCGCGATAGCGACGACGCCGAAGGCGCGGTGACCGGCACCAGCCCTGTCC
>DATJDE010000278.1:0-4767 GCA_035497595.1 Rhizomicrobium sp.
CAGCAAGGGCGTGGGGACGGGCAGCAAGAACCGCTTGCGCCCTGTTTCGCGCAAAATGATTTCCATCAATTCGCGGAAGCTGTAGGCGCGGGGACCACCCAGTTCATAGGTCTGGCCTGCGGTCAGCGGATTCTCAAGGCATGCGCGCACCGCCTCGGCCACATCGCCCGCGAAGACCGGCTGAAGCTTTGTGTGGCCGCCGCCGGGAAGCGGCAGAACAGGCGTGTAACGTGTCATCGCGGCAAATTGATTGAAGAACTTGTCATCCGGCCCAAAGATCGCCGAGGGGCGAAGGATGCGTGCGGCAGGGTAGATTTTGCGCACCGCTTTTTCGCCTTCGCCTTTTGAGCGGGCATAGGCGGAGGCGCCATGCACATCCGCGCCGATGGCCGAGATGTGCACCAGTGTCTGCACACCCACATCGCGCGCGGCCCGCGCAATGGTGGCCGGGGCTTTGACGTGAATGTCCCGAAAGCTCTGTCCGCGCGGATAGAGCGCGCCGGTGAGGTTGACGGCGCCTGTTGCCCCTTCAAGGGCGGCGCGCACCGCATCTGCGTTACGCACATCGACTTTGCAGAGCTGGATCTGCCCCACCGAACCCATCGGCAACAGATAGCCTGCCGTGCTTGGCCTGCGCACGCCCACTTTGAGCCGGTAACCTTTTTTGGCCAGTGCGCGCACGGTGTAACGGCCCACAAGGCCTGCGCCGCCAAAAATCGTGATGAGCGTGTTCTTGATCATATCGTCCTGCCTCGCGGAACGGTGGTGTCATACTGCAAAGAGCCGGAAAGGAAAGCGCCAAACCGCCTCATTCCCCAACCGCTTCATTCAAGGACATATTTCCGCTCTCCGGTCGCCGGATCCAGATAAACGGTCACGGCCTTGCCGCTTTCATCGTCGATAAAGCGTTCGGCGGTGGCAACCCACGGGCTGCCAGGGCGGCCTTCTTCCAGCGGTTTATAGCGGTAACGCTCATAAATCGTGCCCACCACCACCAGCGCACCCCAAAAGGCGAAGATGGCGGCAGGTGGCAGCGCATGCAGCGCCAGCGCGAACAACCCGGCCAGGAATCCGAGAATGCCAAGGCCAAGCACAATGGTGCGCAACATGGTTCAGCCCTCCGGTTCCACAATCACGGCTGTGCCATAGGCCACAATTTCACTCATCGACTGACCGATTTCGGACGAATCGAACCGCATCATCA
Source organism: Rhizomicrobium sp. (assembly GCA_035497595.1). Lineage (GTDB taxonomy): Bacteria > Pseudomonadota > Alphaproteobacteria > Micropepsales > Micropepsaceae > Rhizomicrobium. The sequence goes on from DATJDE010000278.1 coordinate 1,205, forward strand.
CCACCGCATTGGCGCCCATCAGGCTTGCGTTGCGCACCATACGATCCAATGCCTGTTTGCGGGTTTCTTCCAGCAGCGATGTGTATTCGTGAATTTCCCCGCCGACGATGGAGCGCAAGCTCGCCACGATGTTGCCGCCAATGCCGCGCGAACGCACCACCACGCCAAACACCTGGCCGATCGATTTTCTGGTTACGTGTCCTGCCACGTTTTCTGTCGTCACCACCAGCATGTCACCCTCCGTCTTTCGTGCGGATCTGTTCGATGATTTTGGAAAGTTTTTCGCCCAGATGTTTATCTGATGCCCGTTCCAGCGCCCGCGCGACTTCCGCATCCACGATTTGGAGCACCATGGGGCGCAGACGCCAGATCAGTTCGGCAAGGCGCGGCACTTCACTTGCAGGTGGCAGGGCGTCTTTTCCATAGCGATCGAAGATATATTTCGTGGTGAGGACCATCAGCTCGCCCGCAATGCGTTCGGATTCGGCACGCAGTTCGGCAACGATGACCAGAAGCTCTTCCAGCGGCACGCCTTCCGCTGCCAGAAGGGCGCCCGCCTGCACAAGCTTGATGCTCGACACATGCACCGCATCGCCCTGCATCCGCACGACGCCGGTCTCTATCGCCCGCGCCATCGCCTCCGGCGTTAGCGCCTGGCCGAACATCTCCAGAAACTGGGCCTGGGGGATGAGGGCAGGGGGCTCGTTCGACCAGGGGCTGGTGATGGCCGCTTCCAGACCCAGCAGTTTGGAAATGTCGTGCCCGCTCTCCCAGGTGCTGATCAGCTCGGCGACATTGGCGAGTGAATAGCCCCTTTCCAGAAGTGGGCCGATAAGCTTGAGCCGATTGAGGTGAACCTTGCCATAAATGCCCACCCGGCCACGTTTTTCAGGGGGCGGCAGCAGGCCTCGCTCTTGATAGGCACGGACATTGCGCACCGTGGTTCCGGCCACGCGAGCCAGTTCATCGATGGTGAACTCCGTGGGGGCAGTAGCGGTCTTCATGGGTATCTTGACTATTCTATGAAACACATTACATACTGTGCCATTGAACAATGGCAAGATTGCGGAGGGCTTATGACCGTTGCGACCATGAACGCTTCGTGGACCGACAGCAAACGCTATTGGTGGCTTTTAAGCCCGACTTTACCGTTGTTGGTAGTGGTTGGTCTTCTCAACTTCCAGTTCAATCACGCGCTGATCGGAGATTGGGGAGCGTGGGGTACGCCCATTCTCGTTTATCTTGTATTGCCGTTGCTCGATTATCTGAAAGGCACCGACCGCAGTAACCCGCCGGAATCGGCCATCGCCCAATTGGAACGCGATACCTATTACCGCTGGATCGTTTATGCCTTTGTCCCCATCCAATATGGCGTCACGGCCTATGGTGCGTGGCTGGCAGTTCAGCCGGGCACAAGCTGGGTGGCGTTTGCAGGGCTGGTGCTCAGCATCGGCATGATCAACGGCGTGGGCATCAATACCGCGCACGAACTTGGCCACAAACGCGAAAACGTCGAACGCTGGCTGGCCCGCATCGCGCTGGCGCCCGTGGCCTATGGCCATTTCTTCGTGGAGCATAATCGCGGCCATCACAGAAATGTGGCGACGCCCGAGGATCCTGCAAGTTCGCGCTTGGGTGAGAGCTTCTGGGCCTTTTTGCCTCGCACCATGCTCGGCTCGCTGCGCTCTGCCTGGGCGTTGGAGCGTGAAAGGCTGGCCCGGCGCGGGAAGCGGCCGTTGCACTGGGAAAACGAAAATATTCAGGCGTGGGCGATGACGGTGGTGGTTTTCGGTGCGCTCACCTTCTGGCTCGGCTGGGTTGTTCTGCCGTTTCTCTTTTTGCAGGCGTTTTACGGCGCGTCATTGCTGGAAGTTGTGAACTACATCGAACATTATGGCTTGTTGCGCCAGAAAGAGACCAGCGGGCGGTATGTGCGCTGCGAACCGCAACATTCGTGGAACAACAACCACATCATTTCCAACGTTTTTCTCTACCAACTCCAGCGCCATTCCGATCATCACGCCAATCCGATGCGGCGTTTTCAGGCGTTGCGCCATTTCCGCGACAGCCCGCAATTGCCTGCCGGGTATGCCGGAATGTTGTTGCCCGCTTATGTGCCGTTCGTTTGGTACCGGCTGATGAATCACCGTGTTCTGGCCCATTACAATGGCGATATCACCAAAGCCAATTTGCAGCCGAGTCGGCGAAGTGCGTTGCTGCGCCGTTATGGAAGGGCATGATATGGCGCGTTATGCCTGCCCAGAATGTGGTTTCGTTTATGACGAGGCATGCGGCCTTGCACGCGACGGATTTCGTGCCGGTACGGCCTGGGCCGAAATTCCCGATGACTGGGCGTGCCCGGATTGCGCGGTGCGCGAGAAGCCCGATTTTGTGTTTACCGAACAGGTGAGGATGCCATGACCGATTCAACATCAGTGCTCGTTGCCGAAGGCATTGAGCCACGCAATCTGCATTTCGGATTCAATACCTCGCTGCCGCTCTACTGGCATTCGGGTAATCCGGTCATCACCTCATTTTACGATGCACTGTCCATGACCTTCCCCGAAGGCGAGCAGTTCTTCATCGACAGTGTGAGAAATTATGCCCGCCGGATTGAAGATCCGGTGCTTAAACGCAATGTGCGGGCCTTCACCACGCAGGAAGCAATCCATTCGCGCGAACACGCCGCCTATAATGCATTGCTGGCGGAGCGCGGCATCGCGGTTCATAAATTCGACCGTATAATCAAGACGGTGACCCGCCTCGCGCGCAAATATCTGCCGTTTCGCACGCAGCTTGCGGCCACATGCTGTTATGAACATTTCACCGCACTTCTTGCCGAACATATGCTGAGCGATCCGCGCGTGATCGATGGCGCCCACCCCTTTTACCGCGACATGTGGCGCTGGCACGCGATGGAAGAAGAAGAACACAAGGCTGTGGCCTTCGATGTTTATAAGGCGATGAATCCCGGCCTGCGCGGCTACATTTCGCGCTGTATCGCCATGGTCATCGTTGCGGCCGATTTCATTTCCATGACCACCTTTCTGCCTATGTGGCTGCTTTGGCAGCGCGGCGAGCTGTTCAATGTTCGTGCCTGGGGCAAATCGTTCTGGTATCAATGGGTCGCGCCTGGCTTCAAACGGCGCCTGCTGATGGGTATCCCCGCCTTTTTCAGCCCCCGCTTTCACCCTTCCCGCCGCAAGGTAAAACCCGCCGTCCTGGCCTGGCGCGCGCACTATCTGGCGACCCAGATGCGGGACTCCGATATGCCCGGCTCAATCTTCGCGAAAGGCTGATTGGACTTGTTGACACAGAAGGGGCGGCCCCATACACATCCGCCCCTTAAGTGCCCAGATGGCGGAATTGGTAGACGCACTAGTTTCAGGTACTAGCGCTTCACGGCGTGGAGGTTCGAGTCCTCTTCTGGGCACCAGAATGCTGTTCGCAATTAGCCGTCAGCGCCTACAAAATCACTGAAAATCAAGGCATAATCCGATCCGTGGCTTCGCTGACGGCCGCCGGTGTTCGCCGATTTTCGGGGGTCTCTGGGGGGCAGTTTG
>DATJDE010000279.1:0-12716 GCA_035497595.1 Rhizomicrobium sp.
GCGCCCTCGAACAAACAGAGGCGCTGCTGCAACACCACTTCAATCTCAACGCGCCACCATGGGGCGGAATTTGAAAACTTGAAATTGCTGTCATGGCCCGCCTAGTGCGGGCCACCAGCTGACACCTGCACAAAATCCAACGGCGTGCACGCTACTGCGCGCGTTCTTCAACTATAGAACCAGCCCTTGAGCACATTGTTAAAAACCTCACTGTCATGGCCCGCCTAGTGCGGGCCACCCAGCTGACACCTGCACAAAATTCAACACCGCGCACGCTACCGCGCGTGTTCTGCAACTACAGAACCAGATGGCACCTGGGCGGCCCGCACTAGGCGGGCCGTGACACTGAGGATTTATTGAGGGCCACTCGTCACCGCACCGGAAGCGAAGCAATCACCGGCTCGCCCGAAACCTCGCGCACAAAGCGCAACAGATCCGCCGCCGCAATCGCGGTCGTGCGATCATTGCGCAAGGGGTGAAAATTGAGCGGCTCCAGCGCCAGCATCCCATCATCGAGCACACAGCGCACACACCGCGCCGTATCGTTCATCAGCGCAAACGGCGTCACCGATCCCGGCGCCACCCCCAGCATCTCCATCAACAGCTCCGCAGAGCCAAATGAAAACCGCGGCGCGCCAAGCTGTTTGGAAAGCGCAGACAGATCGATGGAAAGATCATCGCGCGCCACCACCAGCCACACCCCGTTTTTCTTGTCTTTCAGAAACAGGTTTTTGGTGTGGCCGCCGGGCTGCTGCGCGTAGAGCGCAGAGGCTTCTTCCACCGTGAAGACGGGCGCATGGTGATAGGTTGTCCAGCCAATCCCAAGCGCGGTGAAGCGCGCATACAGCGCCGCTTCACGCGCCTCAGGCGGAAGAAGGCCCGCACCGCTCATTTGCGTTTGGCTTTGACCTTCCGGGCTTTGGGCACCAGCCGCTTGATCCATTCCGGCAGCGCGAACGAGGCTGCGTGCGTTTCAGGATTGTAATAGTCGGTTTTCAATTTCGCGCGGCGAAACGCAGCTGCTGCCTTTTTGATGCCTTGCGGTGTGCCGAGTTTGGTTTTGCCATTGCAGGCCCAGCTGAGCGCCATGAAGCCGCCGATATAGGTCGGCACGACACTGAGATAGAGCCCCGATTGCGGAAAGAAGCCGCGCAGTTCCTTCAACGCTTCAGTGATTTCGGCGGGCTGATAAAACGGCACGCCAGTCTGGAAGGTGGCAAAACCGCCGGGCTTCAACGCGCCCTTCACGCGGTCATAAAAGGTTTCGCCGAACAGCGCCTTGCCCGGCCCCACCGGATCGGGCCGATCGGCGATGATCAGGTCGAACCGGCCTTTGCTCTCTTTGCGTCCGAGATATTCAAAGGCATCGGCCACCTCCACCGTCAGGCGTTTGTCCTTGAAGGCGCGGGCATTGATGGTTGAAAAATGCTTGCGGCAGAGTTCCACCACGTCGCCGTCAATATCGACCAGCACGACCTCTTTCACGCCTTTATGCTTCAGCGCTTCGTCGGCAATCGACAGATCGCCGCCGCCGACAATCATCACCCGGCGCGCGCGGCCATGTTCCAGCAGCGGCAAATGGGTGAGCATTTCGGCGTAAGCGCTCTCGTCGCGGGTGGTGATCTGGACGATATCGTCCAGCGTCATGACACGGCCGTTAGACACCGTGTCGAAGATCTTGATGCGCTGATATTGGCTTTTCTGGTCTACCAGCGGCGCGCCGACCAACTCCATAACCTGGGCATATCCCGCGTGGAGACGTTCTTTGTGACTGGTGGCCATGACAAAACCTTTCAGAATGTGACAGCGCCGGAGCGCCAGATGAGCGTGGCGATGCCCGCGCCAATTTCAAGAATGCCCGCTGGGGGCGCTGAGGGCAAAACGCTGGCGCTTTTAAGCCGCGTGGCCCCCTTCGTCCACGCTCAAACGAACGCCGTCAAGCGGCCCTGTAGATGGCCCACAGCCATGCGACAGAAATCTTCCCCCGGGGGTCCGAAAATTCTTGCATGGGGGGCAAGCAGCCCTATATTCCGCTCGTCCCTCCGGGGACAAAGCGGCGGACGCGAAAGTGACCCTTTCGCCCGCCGCTTTCTTCTTAGCGGTGTTATGTGCCCCAGGCGATGCCAAAGGCGGCAGGCATCAGGTGTCAACGCTTTGAGAGGGTAGGTGCCCGAATGGCTCGACTCGAACTCGTGGCGGCGATCAAAGAAGCAACGGCAACTCATGCCCGCGCTTCCGCGAGGACCGTTCCGGTTCCTATTCCCCCCAGGGATGAGGACCGCAAGGACCACTTCATCACACGTAACGGACTGACCTTTGCGGGAAGTCACCTGATCATCGATCTTTGGGAAGCCGAAGGCTTGGACGACCGGGATCGTATTGAACAGGCGCTGATAGACGCAGTGGACCAGGCAGGGGCGACGCTTCTGCACATCCATCTGCACACGTTTTCGGAAGGTGGCGGCATCTCTGGTGTTGCCGTGCTCGCCGAAAGCCATATCAGCGTGCACACCTGGCCCGAAAAAGGCTACGCGGCATTCGACGTCTTCATGTGTGGAGACGCTGAACCTCGTAAAGCCCTTTCGGTTTTTAAGGCCGCCTTCAATCCCGGCCGCATCGTCATCGGTGAACACAAGCGCGGCGTGCTCTAAGCGCCAAGCTCATCGCAGCCGAATTCAGGGCGGAAAACGGAACTCCCGTTTTCCGCCCTTTTCTTTGCCCATGACCCAAGTTCCCCCTCCACCCTTTCTTCCCTGTCACCCGATGTTTATGATCCTGGCGCTATCCTTGTGCAGTCATGAACCAGTTCACCACCCCGCCAGCCTTTGCCCGCCCCGCTTTCGTCGAAGCGGCCGATGTGGAATTCAAGGCCTTTCTGCTCGCCCATCCCGAGATCGAATATCTCGATGCGGTGATCGTGGACATTTGCGGCATCCTGCGCGGCAAGCGCCTGGGCATCGCTGAAGCGGCCAAGATCTTCGAAAGCGGCATGCAGATCCCCGAATCCATCTATCTGATGGATGCACGCGGCGAGATGACCGATGTTTTCGGCCACGGCTATGGCGATGGCGATCCCGATGCCACCGCCTGGCCCATCGCCGGCACCCTGTCGCCGGTCTGGGGCGAAGACCCGCCGCGGGCCCAAATCCTCACCAGCCTGCGCGATGAAGAGGGCGTCCCCTTCAGCGGCGAGCCGCGCGCCGCGCTGGATGCGGTGCTCGAACGCTTTGCCGAGGCAAAGCTCACCCCCGTCGCCGCCATGGAGCTGGAATTCTATCTGCTCGATATAGAGCGCGATGAGCTGGGCCGTCCGCAACCGCCCCATTGCCCGCGCACCGGCATCCGCGAATGTGAGCCCTCGGTCTATGGGCTGGACGATCTGGATCGTTACCGCGCGTTTCTCAACGCCCTGACCGAAGCCGCCAAAGCGCAAAACCTGCCGCTCACCGCCACCAGCAAGGAATATGCGCCCGGCCAGTTCGAGGCCAATGTCCGCCATCAAAGCGATGCGCGCCTCGCCGCCGATCACATCGTCTTTCTCAAACAGGCGGTGAAAGCCGCGGCCAGGTCCTGCGGCTTCGAGGCCACCTTCATGGCCAAGCCTTTCCCCAATCGCTCGGGCAGCGGCTTGCATGTCCATGTCAGCGTGCTCGACAAAGCGGGCCGCAACATCTTCGACAACAACACCCGTGAAGGGTCAGATGCTTTGCGCCACGCCATTGCGGGCCTGCAAACCCTGATGCCCGAATCCATGGCGTTGTTCGCGCCCAACACCAATTCCTATCGCCGCTTCCAGCCCGATATGTTCGCCCCCGCCAATCGTTTCTGGGGCATCAACAACCGCTCGGCGGGCCTGCGCATTCCCATCGGCCCGGCCGATGCGCGCCGCCTCGAACACCGCGTCTCCGGCGCCGATGCCAATCCCTATCTGGTGCTCGCAGCGGTGCTCGCCGGCGTGCATCTCGGGCTCGAAACCAAACGCGATCCCGGTCCCCCCATCACCGGCAATGTCTCGCGCGAACCCGATCCCGCCATCGCCCTCAATATCGACGATGCGCTGACCCGGTTGTTTCAGGCGAAAAATCTCGCGTCGTATCTCGGCCCCGAAATGATTTCGCTCTACCGCGAAACCAAGCGCGTCGAAGCGGTGCGTTTCCGCAAAATCATCAGCGCCGCAGAATATGATTGGTATTTATAAGGCGCGGTCCTTCCCGGCGAGCCTCTAGCCCTTCTTCAACCGCAACTGCGCCGTCGAGCCAGGCCCGCTCGTGGGCAGCAACAGCATCTCTCCGTCCATCCGCTTGGCCAGCGCGGCGGCAATCGCCAGCCCCAACCCGATCCCGGTCACTGCGCCCACACGTTCAAACACCATAAACGCCTCGCCTGCCTGCACCGCTTCTTCTGGCGAGAACCCGTCGCCTGTGTCGCGCACATGCGCAAACACGTCTGCCTCGGTCTCGCCGATCTCAATCTCCACCTTGCCGCCATCTGGGGTAAAGTTCACGGCGTTATAAAGAAGGTTGGACAGAATACGCTTCACCGCCCGCCCATCGGCATGGGCAACGCTGTGCGCCTCCCCCGTCACCTGCACATCGATCCGGCGCGAAAATGCCCGTCCGGCTATTTCCTGCACACATGTTTGCGCGATGGCACACACATCCACGGCGGTCAGCGCAATCGGGTGCCGCTCCGCTTCCAGATTGGCGAATTCCAGAATATCACCGATCTTGCCATGCAGTTCGCGCCCCGCAGCACCAATATCGCGCGCATATTCGGCATATTTCGGATGCCCCGGCTGGCCAAAAAAGCCATGGCTGATGATTTCCGAAAAACCGATGATGGCATTGAGCGGGGTGCGCAGTTCATGGCTCATATGCGCCATGAATTCGGCCTTGGAGCGTTCGGCTTCGCTGGCCCGCCGCTCCGCCTCGGCCAGCCGGATCAACAGCTTTGCTTCATCGGGCGCGGTGTTGCGCAAGCGGCGCAAGGCTGCATGGGCGTGGGCCCGCCGCTCGAATTCGCGCACAAACACCATCGCAAGCCCGGCCCCCACCAGCGCCGGCCCCAGAATGACAAACAGATAAAGCGGCAGCGAGCCGATCCAGGTCCCCACTGCAATGTCCGCATCCAGTGTGCTGGCAATCCGCAAGGCCCAGCCCGGCACCGCGGCCGCCGAAATCAACTGCCCGTTCATAACCACAGCGCCGTCCTGCGGTCCAAGCTCGGGTGGCAGCGTGGGCAGATGCCAGGCCTGCCCCGACAGCAGCACCGTCCCGTCGCCCAGGGTGAGCGCGCTGCGCTTGAGATCGGCGCCCGGAAACAGCGATGCCAGATCCAGATTGGCAAGGGTCACGTGCCCGTTCTGCGGGAAGGCGAACAGAAGCTGCGATCCTACAACCGCCAAAGCCCGCTTATTCAGCGCCCGCGCCAAAAGCCCGTGCGGCAGGCCGCGGGGCTGCTGGCGCCCGATCCCGCCGAGCACCGCGCCGCTGCGATCCAGACGTGTCACGCCGCGCAAGGCACCCAGCCGCCCTGCCGTCAACTCTTCGGAGTCCGTCTGAGTGAAGTCCGCCCCGGCAAAGCGCGCCGCCACCGCGCCATTGCGGTCCAGCCGCAACCCAATGCTCAGCGCAACTTCCTGGTCACGCTGAATTTCGAGCGCGGTTGCCAGGCGCATGGCCTGAGCCTTGCCCATCCGCAGTTGCAAAACAGCCGCCGCGGCAAAGCTGCCGCAGATCAGCACAATACAAAGCAGTGTGGTCAGCCGGATATGCCGCGCCGCAAGCCCTGCCAGACGTGACAGCACCAGGCTTGTGGCCCCCACCGGCCCAGCGGCAATTCCAGCTTGCGCCATATCGGCGAACACCCCCGAGCGCCCGAATCGCCCTGCCCGCAATTATGCGGAACCCAAAGCAGGTGTCACCCTTACCCCACCTGTCATTCCCGGCGAACGCAGCGAAGCGGAGTGAGGGAAGGGGCCAGGTGCCTGGTCTCGAACGGTCCGAACGTGCCAACGAAATTGTCGCTCGAAAATGACCGTCATCCCTCCTACCCCAGAATCTTCGTCGCGACCTCAAACAGATTGGGCGAAATCCCCGGCAGGGCGAGTGCCGCTTCCAGCTCCGCCCGCATCAAGCCCTGGCGGCCTGCATCATAGCGCCGCCAGTTCTCAAAGGCCCCCGCCATGCCCGCCGACATTTTGGGGTTCAGCCCGTCCAGCGCCCGCACCGTCTCGCCGACAAGCGCATAGCCTGCGCCGTCCCTCGCGTGGAAGCGCAAATGGTTGCCCGAAAACGCGCCCAGCAGCGCGCGCACCCGGTTAGGGTTCTTGATGTTGAAATGCGGATGTTTCATCAGCGCCCGCACCCCGGCCACGGTGGTCGGTAAGGGTGAGGTGGCCTGCAACATCATCCATTTGTCGAGCACCAGCGCGTCATTGCGAAAGTGGTCGTGAAAATGGGCAAAGCCCGCATCGCGCCGCGCCGAATTCATCCGCGACAGCGCCGCCAGCCCCGCAATGCGGTCGGTCATGTTGCCTGCCGTGTGATAATGCGCCTCGGCCAGCTCCGCCGCCGCCTCGTCATCGGCGGCGGTGAGATAGCGCATCACCACATTGCGCAAGGCCCGGCGGCCCGCAGGTCCGGCATCGGGAGAATAGTGCCCGCTTTCGGCCAGCATTGCGTAAAGCTGCGCCATCGTCGTTCCATGGGCGGCCTGAACGCCGCGCAGCAGCGCTGTTCGCGCCAGATGAATCGCATCGGGGTCAGCCGGTGTCATCAGGCGTGCAAGTTCGCTTTCCTGCGGCGGCACCAGCATCTGGGCCGCGAAAGCCGGGTCGTCTTGCGCCCGCGCCAGCACCGCGCCAATCGCCTCCAGATAGGCCGGGTCGACCATCGGCGTTTTGCCTGCCTGAGTGGCGGCCGCCATGTCGAGCACCAGATCGCTGGCCAGCGCCTGGCCCTGCTCCCAACGATTGAACGCATCGCCATCGCGCCCCATCAGCACCGCGCGCGCTTGTGCGTCGAGATCGGTCTTGAAAATGACCGGCGCCGAAAAATGCCGCCCGATGGACAGAAGCGGGGCTTGCGCCACATCCACAAAGACAAACCGTTCTTCACTGCCGCGCAATTCCAGCACCCGCTCGGTGGGGCCGGGCGCGTTCTCGCCGTCCAGCGTCAGCGGCAGGGCCGCACCGTCTCGCGACACCAGCCCCAGCCGGATCGGCATATGCATAGGCAATTTGTCCGGCTGGCCCGGCGTCGGCGGCACCGTCTGCTTCAAATGCAGGGTGTAGGTTTTACTGGCCGCATCATAAACGCCTTTGGCCTCCACCTCCGGCGTTCCGGCCTGCGCATACCAAAGGCGAAATTGTGTGAGGTCGCGCCCATTGGCGTCCTCAAAACACTTCACCCAGTCTTCCACCGTGGCAGCCTGGCCGTCATGGCGCTCGAAATACAAATCGGTCGCCTTGCGATAGCCTTCTGGCCCCACCAACGTATTGAGCATGCCGATGACTTCGGCGCCCTTTTCATAAATCGTCGCGGTGTAAAAATTGTCGATCGCGATATAGCTCTGCGGCTGAACGGGGTGCGCCAGCGGTCCGCCATCCTCGCGAAACTGCCGCGCCCTGAGCATCTTCACATCATCGATGCGCCGCCCCTTGGAGCGCATGTCCTGCGAAAAGGTCTGATCGCGATAGACCGTCAGCCCTTCTTTCAGCGACAACTGAAACCAGTCGCGGCAGGTGATGCGATCACCGGTCCAGTTGTGAAAATACTCATGCGCCACCACACTTTCGATCCGCGCATAATCTTCGTCGGTCGCCGTTTCGGGGCTCGCCAGCAACAGCTTGTCGTTGAAGATGTTGAGGCCCTTGTTCTCCATCGCGCCAAAATTGAAGGCGGAAACGGCAACGATCATGAAGATGTCGAGATCATATTCGCGGCCATAGGTTTCTTCGTCCCATTTCATCGCCCGCTTGAGCGAATCCATGGCGTAAGCGGCCTTGGTCTCGTTTCCGTGCTCGACGAAAATGCGCAAAGCCACGTCACGCCCGCTCATGGTGGTGAAACTGTCCGAAATACTGCCCAGATCGCCCGCCACCAGCGCAAACAGATAACACGGCTTGGGGAACGGATCGTTCCACACCGCAAAATGCCGCCCGTTCGCCAGATCGCCGTGTTCGATCAGGTTGCCGTTGGAGAGCAGCGTCGGATAGAGCGCCTTGTCCGCCTCGATCCGCGTCGTATAAACGGCGAGCACATCAGGCCGATCGAGAAAATAGGTGATGCGCCGAAAGCCTTCAGCCTCGCACTGGGTACAGAAAATCCCCTTGGCGACGTAAAGCCCTTCCAGCGCGGTATTGTTCACCGGCGAAATCTCGGTGACGATTTCCAGCGTAAAACGCTCCGGCAGATCGCCCAGTGTCAGCGTCGCATCATCCACCTGATAGGAGGATGGCGCGCGCACCACGCCATCAACCGCGACGGATATGAGCTGCAACTGCTCGCCATCGAGCACCAATGGGCCTGTGCCCAGCCGTGTCACCTGCGAAACGGCCCGCACCCGCGTCGTTTCAGGCTCAAGCTCGAAGCTGAGTGCAATGTCGCTGATCTTGTAGGCGGGCGCGCGATAATCTTTGAGGGCAATGGCGTGCGGGTCTTCTATGCGCATGGGAGGAATCCTTGCGGGCCTTGCGGGCGATTTTCTGCCTTGGATATAGGCATTCGAGGCGCGGACCGAAAGGCGCGTCCACTGGCAACTACCCTTGGTTGTCGCCGCCTTCGGCAAAAGCAAGCACATCGGCTGCTTTTTTCGCCGTCTCGCGCAAAGCGCCCGGCGCTTCGGCAGATGTTTTCACAAACGCCACAAGTTCCCCCAGCAGCAGCGCCATTTGCGGCGCACTGGCCACCAGCCGCGCCTGCTGTTCAATGCGCACGGGGCTCAGCGCATATTCCGAACCCGGCACCCGCCAGCCGCCCCAATCGGCTTCCCCCGTCACCACAACAGGGTAAGTTCCGGGGAAAGGATGATGCGTGGTCTCCTGCGGCGCCTGCCAGCGATTGCTGGTGCGCACGATGCGCCATTTGTCCTTGCTGCGCGGTTCATCGTTCTGTGCGGTGTCATATTGCAGTTCTTCGGCGGCGAATTCGCGCCCCAGCCCGACATCGTAGAAAATGCGCAACGGTTCATCGAGCCCCTTGGCCCAATGCGGCACCACCCGCTCGATCAGCGCCCAGGTGCCGACCGGTTTGACGTAAACCCGTTGATTTTTATGAAAACTTGCTTTCGCCATAGCGGCCATTCCCCGAACTTGCGCCTTGCCAGACACACTAGTTCGGGCACCACTTAAACTCCGTTTACGCAATGGCCTCAACGGATGGTAACCGCAGTCCAGACGATTGCCCCGATTGCGCCTGCGGGCCGGTTTCTACCCCGGGCCCCGCCCCAAAAGCCAACTGGCGCGGCGCGCAAAGCCCCCCTATCCTAGGGATGACAGATAATCAGACAGGGCAGGACCACCGATGAATTTCGACTTTTCCGACGACCAGAAAATGCTGAAGGAGCAGGCGCATAAATTCCTCAGCGAAAAATGCACCCCTAAAACGGTGCGCGCCGTCTATGAAAGCGGCAAAACCCACGACGCCGCACTGTGGAAACAGATCGGCGAGCTAGGCTGGGCCGGCGCCGCGATCCCGGAAGAATTTGGCGGCCTCGGTCTCGGCTATCTCGAACTCTGCGTCATCGTCGAAGAACTGGGCCGCGCGCTCGCGCCGGTGCCCTTCTCCTCCACCGTCTGCCAGTTCGCTGAAGCGCTGATCGTCTCCGGCAGCAACGAGCAAAAATCCCGCCTCCTGCCAAAAGTGGCGGCGGCAGAAATCATCGGCACGCTCGCCCGTACGGAAGGCCCCGGCGCCATCCTGCCCAAAAACATCCGCACGACGTTCAAAGGCGGCAAGCTCAGCGGCAAAAAAACCGCCGTCGGCGATGGCATGGATGCACATTTCGCCGTGGTGCTGGTCCGCGCCAGCGATGAGCCGGGCGAACGCGCCCTGCAACTGGTGCTGGTCGATCTGAGCCAGCCCGGCGTCACCCGCCGCGCGCAAGACAGCATCGATCCCTCCCGCGCCCGTGCCGAACTCACTTTCGACAACGTGCCCGCCGAACCCCTGGGCAAACAAGGCGAAGCCTGGAGCGATCTGAACCGCGTGCTCGACCGCGCCGCCATCCTCATGGCGTTCGAACAGGTCGGCGGCGCCGATACCTGCCTGCAAATGGCACGCGCCTATGCGATGGATCGCTACGCCTTCGGCCGCCCCATCGCCTCCTTCCAGGCGATCAAGCACAAGCTGGCAGACATGTATGTGAACACCGAGCTTGCCCGCTCCAACGCCTATTACGGCGCCTGGGCACTCTCCACCGGCGCGCGCGAACTGCCGCTAGCGGCAGCCGCCGCCCGCATCAGCGCCACCCAAGCCTTCGACTACGCCGCCAAGGAAAGCATCCAGACCCATGGCGGTGTCGGCTTCACCTGGGAGTACGACTGTCACTTCTATTACAAGCGCGCCCGCGAACTCAGCCTCGCTTTAGGTGCCCAGCGTGTCTGGAAAGACAAGCTCGTAACCCAACTCGAACTCAGCAACGCCGCATAAGGACCGCTCCAATGGATTTCGAAGACAGCCCCGAAGAAGCCAAATTCCGCAAAGAAGCCCGCGCCTGGCTCGACGCCAATGCGAAATTGAAAACCACCAACACCGATGCAGGCGAGCTAAAAGAAACCGAAGACAAAACCACCCTCACAGCCGCCAAAGCCTGGCAGGCGAAAAAAGCCGAAAAAGGCTATGCCCGCCTGACCTGGCCCAAAGAGGTCGGCGGCCTTGGCGGCACGCCGATGCAGCAGGTCGTCTTCCATCAGGAAGAAGCCCGTTACGATGTCGCCCCCTCCGGCCCGTTCAACATCGGCCTCGGCATGTGCATCCCCACGGTCATGGCCTATGGCAGCAAAGAATCCATCGCCCGCTATGTGAAGCCCGCTCTGCGCGGCGATGAAATATGGTGCCAGCTTTTCTCCGAACCCGCAGGCGGCTCAGACGTGGCCGCCTTACGCACCCGCGCGGAGAAAGATGGCGATGATTGGGTGATCAACGGCTCCAAAGTGTGGACCACGGGCGCCCAGTTCTCAGACTACGGCATCGTCCTCACCCGCACCGATCCGAACGCGCCCAAGCATAAGGGCCTCACCATGTTCTATCTGTCGATGAAATCGCCGGGTGTAGAGGTGAAGCCGATCAAACAGGCCTCCGGCGCGTCCGGTTTCAACGAAGTCTTCTTCACCGATGTCCGCATCCCCGATGCGCAACGCCTGGGCGAAGTCGGGCAGGGCTGGCAGGTCGCGCTGACCACGCTGATGCATGAACGTCTCGCCGTCGGCGGCGGCACAGGCGGCATGCTCGACGTGCCTCAGCTTCTCCAGCTCGCCCGCGAACTCGATCTGGAAGACGGCCCGGCGATCAAAAACGCCGCCGTGCGCGAAAAACTGGCCGATTGGTATGTGCGGTCGGCGGGTCTCAAATACACCACCTACCGCACCATGACCGCACTTTCCCGCGGCCAGCAGCCGGGGCCCGAAGCCTCCATCGCGAAAATCGTTGTCGCGCCCAAGCTGCAAGATTTGAGCGCCTTCGCAATGGAGCTTGAAGGCGAAGCCGGTGCCCTCACAGGCAGCGATGCGCTGGACGACGGCGCCTTCCAGCTTGCCTGGCTCAACGCACCGGGCCTGCGCATCGCAGGCGGGACCGATGAAATCCTGCGCAACATCATCGCCGAACGGGTGCTCGGCCTGCCGCCCGACATCCGGGTCGACAAGAATGTGCCCTTCAACAAGGCCCCCACAGGCCGCTGAAAACAGCAGCGCCCTTCCCCAAAAAGGAAGGGCGTTTGCTTTTGGTTTTTGCTTTTACACCAAGACAGGAGAAACAGATGATCGGCTACGTCACCATCGGCGCCAATGATTTCGAAAAAGCCAAAGCGTTTTACGATGTGGTGCTCGCAGACCTCGGCGGCAAACGCACCATCTCGCTCGACCGGATTCAATTTTACGGCAGCCCCCGCGGCGCGGCGCTCGCCGTCTGCAAACCCTATGACGCGCACAAGGCCACCATCGGCAATGGCATGATGGTCGCCCTTTCCGCACCCTCGCGCGAACAGGTCGACAAAACCTACGCCACCGCGCTCGCCAATGGCGCAACCGACGAAGGCGCCCCCGGCCCCAGAACCGACACGTTCTACGGCGCCTATTTCCGCGATCTCGATGGCAACAAGGTCTGCGTCTTCAAGATGGGTTGAAGAAACACCCTCCCTCGCCTGCGCGCGGGAGGGTATAACCCCCATATGATCGAAACCCCCTGCATCAACATCTGCGTGATCGACCCGAAAACACGCCTCTGCACCGGCTGCGCCCGCACGCTGGAAGAAATCGCCCATTGGGGCAGCTATGACAGCGAAACCCGCAAACAGATCATGGCCGCACTCCCCGCCCGCCAGCCAGCCAAACCAGAACCCGCCAAATGACCAATGGCGGCCCGTGGCACAACACGCCGGCAAATCAGAACACCCCACGCCGCCGCATCGTCCTCTGGGCCGGGCTCATGCTGCTGGTCGTGCTCGGCCTCATCGCGCTGAACCGCTTTTTCCCCGATGCGATGACGCAAAGCATC
>DATJDE010000280.1:0-6674 GCA_035497595.1 Rhizomicrobium sp.
CTACAGGTCGCATCGGTCGCCTCCCGCACCCTTGCCCGCGCGCAAACCTATGCCGCCAAACACGGCATAGCCCGCGCCGTGGGCGACTATCGCGCGGTGATCGACGATCCGCGGATCGATGCGGTCTACATCCCGCTGCCCAACAATCTGCACGCGCAGTGGTCCATCGCCGCGCTCGAGGCAGGCAAAGCGGTCTTGTGCGAAAAGCCGCTATCGATGAACCAAAGCGAAGCCGCCGCCATCCTGGCCGCGGTGGAGCGCACCAGCGGCATCTTCGTGGAAGCCTTTCACTACCGCTTCCACCCCTTCATCCAGCGCATCAAAGCCCTCCTCACCGAAGGCGCAATCGGCCGTGTCCGCAACATCGAAGTCCGCGCCCAGGTCCCCGGCGCGTTGATCCCGGCAGATAATATCCGCCGCAAGCCAGAACTGGGCGGCGGCGCCGCAATGGATCTGGGCATCTATTGCATCGATACGCTGCGCTATCTCATGGATGCCACGCCGCAAGTCCTGTCCGCCGAAGCCACGCTCTCCGACCCGCAGATCGACGGCACCATGGCCGCGTCCTTGCGCTTTGCCGATGGCACAACAGCCAGCCTGCGCGCCTCACACATCTATCCCGAACCCATGCTGGATAGCGTCCTGATCGTGGAGGGGGAGGCGGGCCGCCTCACCGCCACCAAACATTTCCTGCCCCAACTGGGCGCAGAGCTGGTGCTGGAAACCGCGCAAGGACAATCGCGCGAAACAGCCGACACAACATCCACCTACAGCTATCAGGCCGCAGCCTTTGTCGAATTTGCGCGCGGCAGCGGCGTCCTCACAACAGATGCGCGCTCAGGTCTTGAGAATATGAAAGTGATCGATGCGTTGTACCGCGCGGCCGGGCTGTCCCCGCGCGGCCAATAAAGCAGGACAAGGAGAAAATGATGCGTGAAACTTCAACCGGTGCAAGCCGTCCTGCCATGCCTGTCGGCCCCCTCACTGGCGTCCGCGTGCTGGAAATCGGCCATTACATCGCCGCCCCCCATTGCGCGATGATGCTGGCCGATCAGGGCGCCGATGTCGTGAAGGTGGAGCCTTTGGGCGGTGAACCGGGCCGCAAAGCCCCGCCCTTCAACAAGGATGGCGATAGCCTCGCTTTCGCCTGCCACAATCGCGGCAAGCGCAGTATCGCCATCGACCTCACCCAGTCTGACAACAAGGCGGCACTGGATGCGCTGCTGCGCTGGGCCGATATCGTCGTCACAAATTACTCCTACGGCATCCCCGAAAAACTCGGCTTCGGTTTTGAACGCCTGACTGAGGTCAATCCGCGCGCCGTGATGGTCCATATCACCGGCTATGGCACCAAGGGCCCGCGCCGCGATTTCGGCGCGTTCGATCCCTCCATTCAAGCCATGAGCGGCTTTTCAGATCTGACGGGGGCTGCCGATGGCCCACCGCAGATCAGCCAGTTCTTCCTTGCCGATCATTCGGCGGCCACCCATGCCGCCTATGCCGCCCTGTGCGCGCTCACCGAGCGTGATCGCACCGGCAAGGCGCGCAAGGTCGAGGTCAGCATGCTCGAAACCATGACCTCACAACTCAGCTATCATATTCCGACCAAAGGTGTGTTGGCGGGCAAGCCCACGCGTCGCTCCGCGCCCAGCCCCACGGGTCTGCCCCATGTCTATCAGGCCAAGGACGCGCCGGTTCTGATCATGCTCGTCACCGTCCCTACCTGGACCCGTTTCTGCAAACTTGTCGGCCATCCCGAATGGATGGGTGACGGTAAAAAAGTCCCCAACCTGTCCGAAACGGAAGGATTGCTCGACGAGGTAAAGACCTTCATCAACAACTGGTTCGCCGAACGCACCTCGCGCGAAGCCTATACCGCGCTCCAGAACGCCGACATCGTAGCCGGCGCCTTCCGCAGCGTGTCCCAGCTCTACGATGAAGAGATGCAAGACAATACGGGCCTCATCGCCTTTGTGGAGCTGAAGCCCGGCACGCCGCCCGCGCCGGTTCCAGGCCCCGCCTTCCATATGGCCGAACGTGGCGAAGCCCTGCCGCGCGTGCCGAGGTTGGGCGACAACACCTATGAAATCCTGTGCGAAGCGGGGATGACGTCCGAAGCGTTGCAGGCCCTCGGCATCACCGAAAATCCGCCTGCGGGTTCACCGGTCGCCACTGCTCAACCGGCGCCCACCTGATCTCATGTCTTAAAGACCGGCCAAATAAAAATTTGCCAAGCACAATCCGCTTGCACTTTTTCAATTAGTTATATAATTGAACTTTATAAGAATGAGCGAGTCCATGGAACCCAATCAACCAGCGCAATCCAAACAGCCCGGCGTCGCCGACGCGATCATCGATTTTCTGGAAGGCGCGGGGCTCGATGCCTGTTTCGGTGTGCCGGGCGGTCAAACCATCCCGCTTTATGCGGCGGCCCGGCGCAGAAAATTCAACCATGTGCTGATGCATGATGAGCGCAACGCCGCCATTGCCGCCGATGCCTATGCCCGCATCACCGGCAGGGTAGGGGTGTGCGATGCCACGGTCGGCCCCGGCGCCACCAATCTCGTCTCCGGCCTTGCGGAATCCTTTTCGTCATCCATCCCGGTGCTCGCGCTGGTCGCCGACATCAAGACCGCGCGCGAACATCTGCGCCACAAGGGCGTCGCCTCACAGGCGCTCGAACAACGCGCCATGTTCACCTCGGTCACCAAATGGGTGGGCCGCATCCAGTCCCCCGCGATGACAGCCGATATTCTCGATCACGCCTTGCGCGTCGCCTGCACCGGGCGCCCCGGCCCCGTAGTGGTCGAAATCCCGGAAGATGTGTTTTCCAGCCCGCTCCCGGCAGATGCTCGCGCCGTCAATCGCCATGCCGATGCCAGCTGGCCGCGTTATCGCAGCGCCCCCCAGACAGCGGATGTGCTG
This sequence comes from Rhizomicrobium sp., assembly GCA_035497595.1. Classification (GTDB taxonomy): domain Bacteria; phylum Pseudomonadota; class Alphaproteobacteria; order Micropepsales; family Micropepsaceae; genus Rhizomicrobium. The sequence continues at coordinate 2,926 of DATJDE010000280.1, forward strand.
GCCGCCGCGCGTCATTTGCGCGATGCGAAACGTCCCATCATTTTAGCCGGTGGCGGCGCGCTGGCCTCCCAGGCGGGTGATACCATTCTGGCGCTGGCCAAACGCCTTGGCGCGCCCATCGTCACCAGCATCAACGGCAAGGGCGTGGTAGATGAACATCACCCCCATGCGCGCGGCGTCGTCGGCGTGTTCGGCGATGTGCGCGCCAGCGCCGCGCTCAAACAGGCCGATGTGGTGCTCGTCCTCGGCTCGAAATTCGCCCAGTTCAATTCCTTCATGTGGCGCGTGCCAAGCGCCGCCCAAACCATCCTCCATGTCGATCAGGATGGCGAAGAACTGGGCCGCGTGCTCCCCGAAGCCGTCTCCATCGTCGCCGATGTGGGCGAAACCGTTGCGCGCCTTGTGCTCGAAATCGATGGGGCAGGGCGCAGCCTTTGGGATCTCGATTTCAAAGCCCCGCCCCAGCCGGGCACAGATGCGTCCGATCCGGCCATCGCGCCCGAAGCGGTGATGGCGGCGATCAACTCCGTGTCGAATGCCCACACCGTCGTCGTCTCGGATGCGAGTCTTGCCTCCGGCTGGACAGCCTCGCGCATCAAACTCAAAGGCGCGGGCCGCAAATTCCTCTCCCCGCGCGGCCTCGCAGGCATCGGCTGGGCCGGTGGCGCTGCCATCGGTGCCGCGCTTGGTGCCCCCAAAGGCGCCCGCATCGTCGCGGTGGCCGGTGATGGTGCCGCCGGGTACTGGCTGGGCGAACTGGAAACCGCCGCGCGTTTCAATCTGCCGATCACCTATATCGTGCTCAACAACAGTGGTTACGGCTGGGTGGTGCAGGGCGAACGCATGCTCGGCATCGAGCCGCAATCCACCTTCCACCCGATGGATTTTGCCGCCGTCGCACGCGGCCTCGGGGTGGAAGCGTCGGTCGTCAAAACCACAGCAGAACTGGGCGCCGCCATGGAGCGCGCTTTCACGGCGAACGGCCCCACGCTGCTCGACATCCGCAGCTCCGACCAATCATCGCCCAGCGTCGATTACGCCTTGCTCGATCCGGCGGCGGCCTCGGCCTATGGCGCCTATGGAATGGGTTGATCACGCACCAACAAGGTGCGGACAGACGAAGAAAGGACAACGCGCATGAAGTTCGGTCTCTTCGGCGGCGCCTCGCGCGGCCCCGGCAAGGATAGCGACAGCCAGGCCTATCGCCACTTCATCGATTATGTGGTCGAAGCCGAACGCCTCGGCTTTGAATCGGTCTTTCTGGTCGAACATCATTTCACCGGCACGGGCCAGCTCAGCGCCTCGCTCACGCTGCTCGCCTATCTCGCGGGCCTCACCACAAAGATGCGTCTGGGCACCGCCGTCACCGTCATGCCCTGGCACAATCCGGTGCTGCTGGCCGAACAGGCCGCCACCGTCGATCTGGTATCCAACGGTCGCCTCGATTTCGGCGTCGGCCGCGGTTATCGCCCCAACGAATTTCACGGCTTCTGCATCGATCCGAACGAAGCCCAAATCCGCTTCGAGGAAGCGCTCGACCTGGTGCTGAAAAGCTGGACCACGAAAGAGCGCTTCTCCTTCGACGGTAAATACTGGCACTTCCGCGACGTGGTGGTCGAACCGCACCCCTTCCAAACCCCGCACCCGCCCATCTGGGTCGCAGCCGGCAGCGAAGGCTCGATCCGTAAAGCCGCTGCCCATGGCCAGCATGTGCTGTTCGATCAGTTCGGCACCGCCGAACAAACCGCCCAGCGCGTCGCCTGGTATCGCGATGAACAACGCAAAAAAGACATCGCCGCCAAACCGGGGCAGATCGCCGTCACACGCGGGTTGCTGCTCATAGAATCCGAAGACCAGCGCGCCACAGAAATCGATCGCCGCTTGGCTGCCATCGCCCATCTGTCCGCCACCTCACAAATTCCCGGCACAAAATCAGACGGCCCGACCCAATTCGGTTCCTCGACCATCGACGCCTCGCGCGCCGCCGTCGAAACCTCCACCATCATCGGCCGCCCGGACGAATGCATCCAGCGCCTGCGCGATCTCGAAAAAGCCGGTGTCGATTACGTGCTGTTCAGCGATCCGTGGGGCGGCGTAGATCGTCTGCGCCACTTCGCGCGCGCCGTCATGCCCGCCTTTACCGCTCAGGCTTGAACGACAACCGCGCGCACCACATCGCCGTGGTGCAGCGCGTCCAATCCCTCATTGATCTCGTCCAGCGCAAGCGTGCGCGTCACAAGACTGGCCAAATCCAGCTTGCCGGTCTCGGCCAGCCGCACAAAACGCGGAAAATCGCGCCGAATATCCGCCGTCCCAAACAGTGAACTCGAAATCCGCTTTTCAGATAAAAAGAACGGCCACGCCTCGATGTCATAATGCGCATCGCGCGCTGGCATCCCCACAATCACAATATCGCCAGAGCGCCGCGCCAAAGCAAAAGCCTGTTTGACGGTGGAAGGGTTGCCCACCGCATCCACCACCAGATCAACCCCGCCGCACGTCAACTCCACCACGCGCCCCACAACATCGTCGCTCGCCGGGTCCAGCACCGCCGTCGCGCCCAATTCAAGCGCCTGCGCACGCCGACTGCCGCGCATATCAATCCCGATAATGGTGGAAGCGCCCGCCAGCCGTGCGCCCTGCAACGCCGCCAAGCCCACAGCCCCGCAGCCAATCACCGCCACAGCCCCGCCCACCGGCACCTGCGCCCGGTTCAACACCGCGCCCAGCCCCGTGGTCACACCGCAGCCAATCAGCGCCAGCCAAGCATCCGGCAAATCCGTCCGCACCGGCACAACCGATGCCTGATCGACAATCATCTCTTCAGCAAACGATCCCAGCCCGAACAGCCCGGTCGCCACATCCCCATTGGCCCGCCGCCCGCGTTTGACATCGCGCACCTGCCCAGACATCACGCAGATATTCGGATGCCCGCTGGTGCAGTTCTCACAATGCCCGCAACTCGGCGCGGAAGATGAGATCACCCGATCCCCAACGTTAATCCCCTGAACCGCGTCCCCCACAGCCTCAACCACCCCACAGGCTTCATGCCCCATGATGATCGGCGCGCCATAGGCCTGAATCCCGGCTCGAATGGCGACATCGGTGTGGCACAAAGCCGTCGCCATCACCCGCACCCGCACATCGGATGGCCCCATCGGCAACAGCGTGATCTGCTCAACACTGAGCGGCGCACCGGCTTCGAGAAACAACGCAGCTTTCATACTCAAATATCCCAAACCACAGGCACGCCCGTCGGCATCCGATACCACAGCCCGGTGATCGTCGGGCGCGGCGCATCCGGATCGAAGCGAATATTCGGCAGCCGGTCAAACACCGCGTTCAACGCCGTCACCAATTCCATCCGCGCCACCTGGCTGCCCACACAGAAATGCGGCCCCGTCGAAAACGACAGATTGGGTTTCAAAGGCCGAAACGGGTTAAACAGATGCGCATCCTCAAACTGCGCCGGGTCACGATTGGCCGCCGCAATACAAGCCTCGACAATCGAGCCCTTGGGCACCGCAATCCCCGCAAGCTCGGTGTCACAGGTCGCGAGCCGCGGCGGCGCCACCAGTACCGGCCCGTTCCAGCGCAACACCTCATCCACCACCGCAGGCACAAGGCTACGATCCGCCTTCACCTTCTCCAAAAGCTCAGGCCGCTCCAACAGCGTGACAAGCGCAATCCCCAGCGAGCGATAAGTCGTCCCCGCACCCGCAGGCAGCAGATTGGCGATCAACCCCAAT
>DATJDE010000281.1:0-2670 GCA_035497595.1 Rhizomicrobium sp.
CGTGGTGGATTGATCGGCCTGGGTGAAGGCCCCGAACACCGAGCCAAGCTTGTCCTGCGCAATGCCAATGCCGGTATCGCGCACCGCAATGCGCAACAGCCCATCCGTGCCGGGCGCAATCTCCACCATCACCCCGCCGCGTTCGGTGAATTTGATCGCATTGTTCACAAGGTTGGATACCACCTGCCGCAACCGCACCGGATCGCCCGCCACCAGTTGCGGCGTCGCCGGGTCCACACAGGCCGCAAGATCCAACCCCTTGCTCGCCGCCCGGTCCCAGAACAGGCTCAACACATCATCGGCAATCTCATTGAGATCGACAGCAACACTCTCCAGCTCAAGCTTGCCCGCTTCGATCTTGGAGAAATCCAGAATGTCATTGATGATCGCCAAAAGGCTCGCGCCCGATTTGGCAATCACTTCGGCAAAACGCCGCTCGCGCGCAGGCAATTGCCCCGCCGCCAGCATTTCGGCCATCACCATCACACCGTTCATCGGCGTGCGAATTTCATGGCTCATAGTGGCCAGAAAATCCGATTTCGCATGATTGGCCGATTGCGCCGCATCCCGCGCCACCACAAGCTCTGCGGTGCGGCTCGCCACTTCGCTTTCCAGTCCGGCCATATGCTCGGCAATGCGCCCATCGCGGGCGCGAATTTCGCCAAGCATACGGTTGAAGCCCGACACAAGGCTCGCCGTCTCGCCATCGGCCTCCACCGTCACGGCCTGTTCGTAATCATGGGTGTCCTGCACCCGCTGCATCGAACGGGTCAGCGCCAGCAGTGGCCGTGCAATGCGTTCCTGCAAGCGCCAGGCAATCGCAAGCCCGGCAAGAATCGCAAGCAGCGCAACACCAAGGCTGATCGCAAGGCTGATGAGAAACCGCTCCACCATGCCTTGCGTCTGCCCCAGCAGCAGCACACGGCCAACGGTTTTCCCGCCTGCCTGAATCGGCGCCGAAACTTCCGAGGTCTGGCTGAACAGTTCCGTCCAAAGCGATGCGCCGCCTTTACCCGCTTGGCGCACATCGCCGCGCAACCGCACGCCCGCGCCGGTCTCAATCAGCAGCGTTCCATCCGCCCCTTCGATGCGGCCATAATTCACGTCATTCATCTGGGCGATGGCGCGCAAGGCGCGGAACGCGCCCATGCGGTCATTGTCCGCCGCGGGCTGGCTCGCCAGCGAGGCCACCACCAGCGCGGCTGCATTGAGCCGTGCGGTTTCCAACGCCACATCGCGCGCCCCATCGCGCCAGGCCGAAACCCCAGCAATAGGGGCCGCCGCCAGGCCGACCGAACAGACGACCAGCAAAACCAGTTTGCGCCTCAGCGTGCTTTGCCGCTGCGCGCCGCGCGGTGTGTCGTGCTGCACCGGGGCCGGTTCCCGAAAAAGATCGGGCGCGAAGTTACTGCAGATTAATGACCCTCCCCTTAACATGGCCAAGACCGCCGAAAGATGGACCATGGCCTCAGGTCGCGCAGAAACAGAATTCTTCTATGTGCTCGACGAGCCACTGCACCTGCTGTTCGTGGATGACGATCCGATTCTGTGCGAATTCGCCAAGGTGCATCTGGCCTCGGAAAAGGGGCAGGTCTCGGTCGCGGGCGATGGTGAAGAGGCGTTAACGAAAATCCGCGCCCACGGCGCAGACCTCATCCTGCTCGATCTCGAAATGCCGCGGCTGGATGGGTTCGGTGTGCTCGAAGCCCTGCGCGGCGATGAGGCGACGAAGCGCCTGCCCGTCATCGTCATCACCGGCCGCGAAGATGTGGTGGCCATCGACCGGGCTTTCGCCATGGGCGCGTCCTCCTTCATCGTCAAACCGATCAACTGGCGCCTGCTCAACTATCAGATCCGCTTTGTCGATCGTGCCCACCGGGCAGAACAACAACTGCTCGACCGGGTGAGCGAAGTCGAGCTCACCAAACGCGAACTCGAACGCACCTCAACCGATCTGGTCGAAGCCTCGCGCGGTGCCGCCAAGGCAAGCGAAGCGAAGGCCCAGTTCCTCGCCGCCATCAGCCACGAATTGCGTACCCCGCTCAACGCCATCATCGGCTTTGCCGAAATGCTCAACGCACAGGCCCTCGGCCCCATCGGCAATGCGCGCTACCTGCGTTATGCCACCGACATCCGCGACAGCGGCGCCCATCTGCTGGCCATGATCAACGACATATTGGAACTGTCGCGGATGGATGCAGGTCAGGTCACCCTGCAAGACGACGTGTTCGCACTGGCCGACGTTGTGGGCGAAGCCCTGCGCATGGTGGAGCCGCAGGCCGAAGCCGCCAAACTGTCCCTCAGCACGGTACTGCCGCCGGATCTGGCGCATCTGCGTGCAGACCGGCGGTTGGTGCGTCAGGCACTGGTAAATGTTCTGGCCAATGCGGTGCGCTTCACGCCCGCGGGCGGTGCGGTCAGCGTGCATGGCTTTGCGCGAAACGGGCAGTTGTGCTGCGAAGTGTGCGATACCGGCATCGGCATCGCGCCCGAAAATATTGCCCGTGCGCTCGAACGGTTCAGCCAGGTCGATGGCACGCTGGCGCGCACCCATGATGGCGCAGGCCTCGGCCTTCCCATGGCCAAGCAGTTTGTCGAACTGCATGACGGCTCGCTTGAACTCACAAGCATACCGGGCAAAGGCACAAAGGTGTGCCTGTCTTTCCCGCC
>DATJDE010000282.1:0-13036 GCA_035497595.1 Rhizomicrobium sp.
GGTCAAGGAAGATGACGAGAATTTGGGAAGCCTGCTGGAAATGTTCACCCAGTTTTACCGCGAGCCGGTGATCGTGCAGCGTTATCTGCCCGAGGTGCGCAAGGGCGACAAGCGGATCATTCTGGTCGATGGCGAATTTGCCGGTGCGATCAATCGCGTTCCGGCTGACGGCGAAGCCCGTTCCAACATGCATGTGGGCGGACGGCCTGAAGCCACCGAACTGACCCCGCGCGAAAAAGACATCTGCGCCGCGCTTGCCCCGGAACTGAAAAGGCGTGGCCTGCTCTTCACCGGCATTGACGTGATCGGCGACTACCTGACCGAAATCAATGTCACCTCCCCCACCGGAATCTGGGAAGTGAAGCGGTTCGGCGGCGCCGATATTGCCGCGCTGCTCTGGGATGCGATCGAAAGCAAATTGAAAGCCCGGAACTGACAGGCGGCTTTTATGGCGCCGATGCGTTCTATCTGGCAGACGCATCACGCGGGAGGTTTTCATGCTGACGCTGCGCAAGTCCGGCGATCGCGGAAAAACAACAAGCACCTGGCTTCAGTCCAGGCACAGCTTCTCGTTCGCCGCGTATCATGATCCGCAGAACATGGGGTTTGGCCCTTTGCGCGTGATCAATGAAGATGTGATCGCGGGCGGTGGCGGGTTCAGCCCGCATTCCCATCGTGACATGGAGATTGTCACCTATGTTTTGTCAGGCGTGTTGCAGCACCGTGATTCCCTTGGCACCGGCTCGGTCATCCACCCCGGCGAAATTCAGAAGATGAGCGCAGGCCACGGCATTGTTCACAGCGAGTTCAATGTCTCGCGCGAGAACGCCTGCCATCTGCTGCAAATCTGGATTCAACCGTCAAAGGCGGGCATCACACCGGCCTATGAACAAAAAACCGTTGATCCCAAGGCGATCAAGAACCATTTCGCCCGCATCGCGGCACCCGATCCGCGCGACAATGAAGTGACGTTGGTGCAGGATGCTGAAATCTGGGCCGCCAGGTTCGAAGACGGCGTTGAAGATGTGCGCGTGCTGGAACAAGGCCGCAGAGCGTGGCTTCAGGTTGCCAGCGGTGATCTTGATGTCTGCGGTCACCGGCTGACGGCGGGTGATGGTATTTCCATCACAGATGAAGACCGTATCCTTGTGCGCGCCCATGCGCCGTCCGAAGCACTTCTGTTCGATATGGCCTGATCAGACGGTTTTGCCAAAACGGCTTCTGTAGCGGCGGTCGATATTTTCGACCGGCAGATAGATAAACACATCGGTGGTGCCGAACTGCGGGTCGATCACCGCCCCATCGCCAATCAAAGCGCCTGCCCGCGCATAGCCCTTGATCAGTGGGGGAAGGGCGCGCAATGCCTCTTTGGGAGTGATGGCTGTTTTTGGCAGGCGATTCATCTCGACGAACAGTTCGGGCAGGGCGCGCACGCGCAACTCCGGCGGCAGCAGATGAAAATGGTAGAGATAGGAGAGCGGCATCGCCAGCTCATCCGCATCGGTGCCTGCCAGCGAGGCGCAGCCGAACATCAGGTCGATGTCGAAACGCGCCACATAGGCCATTACGCCGCGCCACAAAAGCTGCATCGTACCCGGCTTGGTGCGATACTCCTTGAGAATGCAGGAGCGCCCCAACTCCAGGTGTCGCGTGCCCGGCGGCAGGCCCTTGAGCATCGGCGTCAGGTCATATTCGCCTGCGCTATAGAAACCACCCGCTCGAACGGCCTCCGCGTCGCGCATCAACCGGTAGGTCCCCACCACCGAAGGTTGCCCGTCTTCATCGGTAATAGCGCGGTCAACCACCAGAAGGTGGTCGCATCTTTCGTCAAAGCGGTCGAAATCGCGGCGCTGCGCCCGCATTTCAGGGGTCGGCGTGGCCGACATTTCTTCATAAAACACACGATACCGTAGACGCTGGGCCGCCTCGACCTCCTCGGTTGTCTGGGCCAGACGTACTTCGAGCACCGACGATGTCGATAGAATGGGCGATTGTGCTAAGCCGTCTTCGGTAGAGCCGGGGGGTATAACCAAAATGCGCGCCTTGTGCGGAACCGGGGCAACTTTACTCGAAGGTTTGCGGTGGCGGCAAACGGCGGCGCAGCCGCGCGTCGATCCACGCAAAAAGCATGATCGCGGGGATTCCAATCAGCCCGGCCGCGACAAAGAACATGGCATAGGCTTCGAGATGGCCATAGGTGGCGGATAATTTGTCCACGATCTGGCCGGAAAATCCCTTGCTCACCTTGCCGATCCAGGCATAGCAGGAGGTCAGCAGCGCATATTGCGTGGCCGTATAGCCAAGGCTCGTCAGGCTCGACAGGTAAGAGACAAGCGCCACCCCGGCAAAGCTGATGGCAAAATTATCTGCCGCCATGATGCTGGCGAACAGGCTGATATCAACATCGGGCCGCGCCAGAAATGCGTAACAGGCAATCGCCAGCGCCTGTAAAACGCCGCCCACGATCAGCGCCCGCAACAACCCAAACCGCAGAACCCAGAAACCGCCCGCCGCCACCCCGGCAAAAGAGGCGATCAACCCTACCGAGCCGCGTACCGTGCCGACCACTTCCTTGGTCAGGCCGATATCGTGATAAAAGGGATTTGCCATCGGCCCCATCACAAAATCGGGTAGCCGGTACAGGCTGATCGCGAGCAGCATCCCCACCGCCATCACCCCGTGGGTGCGGAAGAATTCTGAAAAAGGCCCGATCACCGCATCGGCAAAGCCGCGCGCATTGGTCATCGAGGGTTTATCGTCCAGCGCGGCACCGGCGCGTGCGGGTTCAGGCACCAGAAAGGTGGCAATCAACCCAATGCCCATCAGCGCACCGAACAGCGTGTAGGAAAGTGGCCAGCCAAAGCCGGATGCGGTGATCAGGATCAGCGCATCAGCCGCGATCAGCGCCACGCGATAGCCAAGCTGGAACTGCGCCGACAGCAGGCCAAGATCTTCGGGGCTGTTCGCTGTTTCGATCCGCAGCGCATCCACGGCAATGTCCTGCGTCGCTGAGGCAAAGGCCACCAGCAGCGCCAGCATGGCCGCCGCGATCAGCCCGTGCTGTGTGCCAACCACCGCCATGCCGACCAGGCCTGCCGCGACCGCCAGCTGTGACAGCACCATCCAGCCGCGCCGATGGCCCAGCCGCCCGAACACTGGCGCCCGCACCCGGTCCACCACCGGGGCCCAAAGGAATTTCAGGGAATAGACAATGCCGACCCAGGACAGAAAGCCAATGGCCGTCAGGGTGGTGCCTTCATCGCGCAGCCAATAGCCGAAGGTATTGCCGGTCAACAGAAAAGGCAGGCCCGATGAAAACCCCAGCGCCAGCATCAGCAGCGACCGCGGTTTCAGATATTCCTTCAACGCAACGGCCGTGCGTGATGCCGCGTTCACATTTTACCTCGGGCTGTCCGGACAGAGGCTCACGCCGCGGCGTGTCGCAATGCCGATTCGTCTTCACCTGAGGGAAAGAGACTTGCAAGCACCACGTCAAGCTCGGCCGGATCGACCGGCTTGGCCAGGAACCCGTCCATGCCCGCGTCCCGGCAGGCGCTTTTGCCGGTTTCAAGCACATCGGCGGTCAGCGCAACGATCGGCGTGCGCGGGCGGCCGCTTGATTTTTCTTCGGTGCGGATCAGTTTTGTCGCCTCCACCCCGTCCAGGCCCGGCATATGAATATCGGTCAGCAGCAGATCGAAGGCGTTCTGCTTCATCGCCAGAACCGCTTCTTCTCCTGATACCACTTCGCTGACCACATGGCCCCGGCGGCGTAGCAATTCGCGGGTGAGCAGCGCGTTGATCGGGTTGTCTTCGGCCAGCAGAATTTTGAGGCTGCCATCGAGCCGGGCTTTGGGTGCAGGCGCTGAGGCCTCCAGATAGACCGGCGGCGGTTCGGTCGAGATCGTGCCAAAGGAATCGTGCAACCGTTCCACCAGCGAGGTGTGGCGCACCGGTTTGACCAGATAGTTGCCAAAGCCAGCCTGTTTCAACGCATCCAGCCGCGACCGCATCTGCGGCGTGACCAGCACAATGGCCGGAATTTTGGCGTCTGGCGCTATGGGTGGTGCGGGGTCCTGTGTTCCGGCGTCCACCAGCATGACATCGATGGTCTTGCCACTTGGCGACCCGTCTTCGGCGACGATCAGATCGGCCACCTCGCCGCCTGCGGCCCTGATCTGCGCGGTCAGGCCTTCGCGCAGCACCGCATTGCGGGTGACAATGGCAATGGTGAGATCGGCCAGGGAATGTTCAAAACCGGGCTGCGCCGGTTGCACGACATAGGCCGGAACGGTGAACCAGAACATGCTGCCGTCATCTGTGCCTGGCTGCACGCCAATCTCGCCGCCCATCGCCCCGACCAGACGCCGCGATATCGCAAGGCCAAGGCCGGAACCGCCAAAGCGGCGCGCATGGCTGGAATCAGCCTGAACGAATTCGTTGAAAATATCCTCGCGTTTGTCATCCGCCACACCGACGCCGGTATCGCGCACTTCAAAGCGCAAAGTCCGCCGCTCGTTGATTTCGACCATCGCTACGGCGATGCAAACCCCGCCGGAATCGGTGAATTTGATCGCATTGCCGACGAGATTGGTCAGCACCTGCCTGAGCCGCATGCCATCGGTGCGGATGGAGCGCGGCACAGATGCAGTGATGATCGAAAGAATCTCGATTCCCTTGGCATGGGCGCGCGTGCCCAAAAGCTCGACCACGCCTTCGACCAGGCTGCGCAGTTCCACCTCTTCTTCTTCGAGGGTCATCATGCCGGACTCGATCTTGGAGAAATCGAGAATGTCGCCGATCAGCGACAGCAGCGCTTCGCCCGACTGGCTAATGGCTTCGGTATAGGTGCGTTGATCGGGTTTGAGTTCGGTTTCCAGTAACAGCCGCGCCATCCCCAGCACGCCGTTCATCGGGGTGCGGATCTCGTGGCTCATGGTGGCGAGAAAGCCCGATTTTGCCCGGCTACCCGCTTCAGCCCGGTCGCGCGCTTCGGTCAACGCATCTTCCAGCGCCTTTCGCTCAGTGACGTCGCGTCCGACGCTCTGCACCTCGACCAGGCGACCAAACGCATCGCGGATCGCATAATCCTCCCACGCGATCCAGCGCCAGCCATAGGCGGTACGTACATGCTGGTCATAGCGCACCCGCCCCTTGCCGGTTTCGAGCCCCGCAAAACTACCGAACATCGGGGCACGGCTGTCAGGGTGGAGTTCGGGCGCAAAGGGAAAGCCGATGGCATCTTTCGGCGCCAGCCCGAACAGTTTGAAGAAGGCATCATTGGCATAGGTCAGGCGGCTGTCGGCGGCCCGGCGGAAAATCGCGTCGCCCTGACTATCCACCAGCCCGCGATAACGCTGCTCGCTTTCATGCAGCCGCGCATTCATTGCCGAGGCGTTCTTCAGCGAATTTTCCAGCTTTGCCGAGGCGGCGGCGAATTCGGTGGTCTTGCGGTGCAGGGCATCGGCTTTTTCACGGATCAGCAAAAAGCCATGCAACACCATGGCGATCCCCACCCCGATCAGCGCCACCAGCGTAATGGGTGTGATAATAGTCAAGCGGCTGTGCAACATGATGTCGCCCAGCGCCGCCATGGCGATGATCAGCGCGATGACACCGAAAACGATCCGAACAATGCGTACAACCCGCAACACAAGGCCCTTTCCCGGCAAGCGGATGAGTAAAGCGTGGGGCTGCTTGCGAAAGGCTTAATTCAACCTTTATGGCGGCTTTGGCTTCCAAAGTTCCTTCCCCGTCACAAAAGCTTTGCAGAACTGTGATGTGGCTTGCACGCCAGCCCCCCAGAACGACGCCGACCGGGCCTCAAAGGGGCTGCGGTCCCCCGATGGGCAATCCGGCCCGAAAGGGCAATTTTCCGAAAGGACGTCGATGAAACCGATATTCCGCCGCCTCACCGGGCTTTCCGTAGGCCTTGCTGCGGGCGCGTTCGCGGTGCAGGCCTTTGCCGCCGATATTACCGGCGCGGGCGCCACCTTCCCCTACCCCGTTTATGCCAAATGGGCTGAGGCCTATAAGGCCAAGACCGGAATTGGCCTGAACTATCAGTCGATTGGGTCTGGCGGCGGCATTGCCCAGATCAAGGCCAAGACGGTCGATTTTGGTGCCTCCGACAAACCCCTTTCGCCGGGCGAACTGGATGCGGCGGGTCTGACCCAATTCCCCACCGTGATCGGCGGTGTGGTGCCGGTGGTCAATATTCCGGGCATCAAGGCCAATGAGCTGGTGCTCGATGGGGCGACCTTGGCCGACCTCAGCCTCGGCAAGATCAAGTTCTGGGACGATGCGGCGATCAAAAAGCTGAACCCCACCCTCAACCTGCCGCATCTGGCGGTGGTGGGTGTGCATCGTTCAGACGGGTCGGGCACCAACTTCATCTTCACCAACTACCTGTCGAAAAAGAGCCCGCAATGGGCAAGCGATGTGGGCGCGGCAACGTCCGTCGAGTGGCCGAGCGGCATTGGCGCCAAAGGCAATGAAGGCGTGGCCGGCAATGTGAAACAGACGCGCGGCGCGCTCGGCTATGTCGAATATGCCTATGCCAAGCAGAACCGCCTGACCTCGGTGCGCATGATCAATCGCGAAGGTGTCGCCGTGGCCCCTACAGCGAGTGCTTTCCAGGCGGCATCTGCCAAGGCTGATTGGGCTCGCTCGAAAGGCTTCTACCTGATGCTCACCGATCAGCCGGGCAAAGAGGCCTGGCCGATCGCAGGCGCAACCTTCATCCTCCTCTACAAAAATCCGCCGAACCCGGCGAAGACGGCCGACGTGCTCAAATTCTTCAAATGGGCCTATGCCGAAGGGGACAAGATGGCGGCCGATCTTGATTATGTGCCACTGCCGGACTCGACGGTTGAGGCCGTGGCCAAAAGCTGGCAGGCCAATATCAAGGGTCCTGCTCTTTAACCGCTACTTTCGTCACACGATAAAAGGGGCCGAGGCTCCGCTTCGGCCCCTTTTCGTTTAACACGGCAGCACATCACATGGCCGGTCTCGCTTTGGAAAACGACGAAATCGCCAAACGCGCGGCCATGATGCAGCGTTTCGGCCGCGGCGAAGCCCGCTTCCGTATTCTTTGCCTTGCATCAGCGCTGCTGGTGGTGGCGATTTTTCTGGGCGTTGTTTTCGCGCTCGTGGAGGGCGCCTGGCCTGCGATCAAGGCTTTTGGTCTTCCCTTTCTCTGGACTGAGAAATGGAATCCGGTCACCGAAAAATTCGGCGGTCTTGCCGCGATCTACGGCACGCTGGTGACCTCCCTCGTCGCAATGCTGATTGCGGTGCCCATGGGCATTGGCATCGCCGTGTTCCTGACCGAGATCTGCCCCAACGCGCTGAAGCGCCCCATTTCCATCGCCATCGAGCTTCTCGCAGGCATACCCTCCATCATCTATGGTATCTGGGGCCTGTTCATTCTGGCGCCCTTTCTTCAGACCACAGTGCAGCCCTGGCTGATTGAAACCTTCGCCGATGTGCCGGTGTTTTCGACACTGTTTGAAGGCCCGCCCTATGGCATCGGTATGTTCACCGCTTCGCTGATCCTGTCGATCATGATCCTGCCCTTCATCTCGTCGGTGACACGCGATGTGTTTGAAACCGTGCCGCCCATGTTGAAGGAGGCGGCCTATGGCCTTGGCTGCACCACCTGGGAAGTGGTCTGGAATGTCGTGCTGCCCTATACCCGCAGCGGTGTGGTGGGCGGTGCCATGCTGGCTTTGGGCCGCGCGCTGGGCGAAACCATGGCGGTCACTTTCGTCATTGGTAATGCGCATCGCATTAGTGCCTCGCTGCTGGCGCCGGGCACTACGATCTCGGCCTCGATCGCCAATGAATTTGCCGAAGCGTTGGGCGATCTTTATGTGCCCGCGCTGATCGAGCTTGGCCTGATCCTGTTCCTCATTACCTTTCTGGTATTGGCTGCCGCCCAGCTCATGCTGCGCCGCCTCGAAAAAAGCGGAGGCCAACGATGAATGGGACGCTTTATGCCCGTCGGCGCATGACTGCGCGGATATTTCTGGCGTTCTCGACAGCAGCGGCAGTGATCGGTCTCATCTGGCTCGGCCTCATTCTCTTCACACTGATCAGCAAGGGGCTGGGCGGTTTGTCCCCCACCCTCTTCACTGAATCCACCAAACCGCCGGGCTCTGCGGGCGGTGTGCTCAACGCCATTGTCGGCAGCTTGATCATGAGCTCCATGGCTGTGTTCGTCGGCACACCTATCGGCATCATGGCCGGTACCTATCTGGCCGAATATGGCGGCCAGTCGCGGCTCACAGCCACCATCCGATTTTTCAACGACATATTACTCAGCACGCCGTCTATTCTGATCGGGCTTTTCATCTACGAGATCATCGTCCTCACCATGGGCCATTTCTCTGCACTTGCGGGAGCGGCGGCGCTGACCGTGATTGTGATTCCCGTGGTGGTGCGCACGACCGATAATATGCTCCTTCTGGTGCCCCATGCTTTGCGTGAAGCCGGGATCGCGCTGGGTGCGCCGATCAGCACCATCATCCGCTCAGTGACATGGCGCGCCGCACGCGCCGGGATTGTCACCGGCGTGCTCCTGGCTGTGGCGCGCATTTCGGGTGAAACCGCGCCGCTCCTTTTCACCGCCTTCGGCAATCAGTTCTGGTCCACCAATATCGTGGCGCCGATGGCAAGCCTGCCACAGGTTATCTACAACTATGCCAACTCTGCCTATGAAGACTGGCACCAGCTGGCCTGGGCCTCCGCGCTCCTCATCACCGTCGCCGTGCTCACTTTGAGCATTGTCGCCCGTCTCCTGGAACCGAAAAGACATTGACCATGCTCCAGACCATTGCACTGCCTGACACCGTCCGCGTCGATATACGCGACCTCAATTTCTATTATGGCGAGTCCAAAGCGCTGAACGGCATTTCACTGCCGATCTACGACCGCAAAGTCACCGCGTTCATCGGCCCGTCCGGGTGCGGCAAGTCCACCTTGCTGCGGGTGTTGAACCGCATGTATTCGCTCTATCCCGGCCAGCGTGCCGAAGGCGAAGTGTTGCTCGACGGCGAAAACCTGCTCGATCCAAAGCAGGATCTCAATCTTCTGCGCTCCCGCGTCGGCATGGTATTCCAGAAGCCGACGCCTTTTCCGATGTCGATCTACGACAACATCGCCTTCGGTATAAAACTCTACGAGAATATCTCAAAATCCGAGATGGATGATCGCGTGCGTAGCGCCCTCGAACGCGCCGCGCTCTGGACGGAGGTGAAAGATAAACTCAACGCCTCGGGTCTCAGCCTGTCCGGTGGTCAGCAGCAACGCCTTTGCATTGCCCGCACGGTGGCGATCAAACCCGAAGTCATTCTGCTGGATGAGCCGTGTTCTGCGCTCGACCCCATCTCCACTGCCAAAATCGAAGAGCTGATCGACGCTTTATCGAAGGAGTATACGATCATCATCGTCACCCACAACATGCAACAGGCCAGCCGCGCCTCCGACTATACCGCCTTCATGTATCTGGGTGAGTTGATCGAATATGGCGAAACCGAAAAAATGTTCACAGCGCCCGATAACAAGCGCACAGAAGATTATATCACAGGCCGTTTTGGCTAACGCGTAATCCGGTTTCCCAAGAAGATCATGCGCGTTAAAAGGCAGAACCTGAATCAGGCTCTGGTATAATCGCTCGCCAGTGTGGCATCGCTGTGTGGCCCTTTGGCCAGCGCATTGAACACCGCACTCAAAACTATGGCGACGAACAGGTTCAGGATCAGCGAACTCAACGCCGCATAACACGGTATCGTGACCCCAAAGAGGGTGACCGAATAAATCGACTTGGCGAAGTTCAAGCTCGCCGCCATTGCGGTACCTGATGCAATGCCGATGGCCCAGCCCGCCAGCAGCGCCCAGGGGTTGAGCCAGCGCGTATAAAGCCCGATCAGCACCGCGGGCAGCGTTTGGATGATCCAGATCCCGCCGAGCAGTTGCAGCTGAATGGCATAGGTTTGCGGCACCGCCACGATAAAGGCCAAAGCGCCCACCTTCACCACTAAAGAAGCGATTTTCGCCACCTGGCTCTCGCGCGCAGGGGCACAATCGGGCGCAAAGAATTCGCGGTAGATATTGCGGGTAAAGAGATTGGCCGTCGCGATGGACATGATCGCCGCAGGCACCAGCGCGCCGATGGCAATTGCCGCAAACGCCACGCCCACGAACCAGGAAGGGAACATCTGCAAGAACAGGGCGGGCACGGCAAAATTATTGCCGAAGGTTTCAAACCCCTCCGCAAAAGCGGGATTGTCCTTTACCCCCGCCGCAATCGCCATATAGCCGAGCAGCGCGATAAGCCCGAGTGCAAAGGAATAGGCCGGAAGCACCACCGCATTGCGCCGGATCACATGACGGCTCGATGAGCTGAGAATGCCCGTCATCGCATGAGGATAGAGAAACAGCGCCAGCGCCGAGCCCAGAGCGAGGGTGGCATAGGCGCTTTCCGCCCCCCAATTGGTATGGGTGGCGGGCGTAAGGAGAAATTTATCGGCGCCGACGGTTTCAAAAATCTGCGCATAGCCGCCGAGTTGTTCGGGAATGTAAATCAGCGCCGCGATAACGGTGATGTAGATCAGGATGTCTTTCACCACCGCAATCATCGCCGGTGCGCGCAGACCGCTAGTGTAGGTATAGGCCGCAAGAATCGCAAACGCGCCAAACAGCGCCCACTCGCCGCGCACACCAAGTGCCCCGATCACCACTTCCATGCCGACAAGCTGCAAGGCGATATAGGGCAGCGTTGCGAAGATGCCGGTCAAGGCAATGGCCAGCGCCAGCGCGCGATTGCCAAACCGCCCCTGCACGAAATCGGCAGCCGTGATGTAGCCCCGGGCCTTTGAAACCGACCACAACCGCGGATAGGCGAGAAACAGGATGGGATAGATCATGATGGTATAAGGCACGGCGAAAAAGCCGACCGCGCCAGCGCCAAACATCATCGCGGGTACCGCAATGAAGGTGTAGGCCGTGTAGAGATCGCCGCCCAGCAAAAACCAGGTCACCACCGTTCCGAAGCGCCGCCCTCCCAGCCCCCATTCGGTGAGTTGGGTCAAATCGCCCTGCCGCCAGCGGGCGGCGAAAAATCCCAGAAGCGTCACGGTGGCGAACAGCAGGCAGAAAACGATGAGAGCGGGGCTCATTTCTGGTCGCCCTCACCGCTCTTTTCTTCGGCGCGGAAGACCGGGAAGAGCAGCACCGCTCCCAGAGGAATCCACAAAAGCTGAAACCAGTAGAAAAAGGGGATGCCCGCCAGCACCGGCTCGGTGCGGTTATAGAGGCCGGTCCACAGCATCGCGATGAAAGGCAGGGCAAGCAGAAGATGTATTGGGCGCAGCCGTGGCGGCCCTTTGTGTTCGGATTGCTTCAACTGCCCCATGCCCCTTTGCCGGGGCGCATCATGCGCAGCTTTTACGATGGCGCAAGCGGCTTATTCTTTAGGGGCCTGGTTGCAGGTCTCGCGCAACTGCTCAACCTCGTCTTCGGGCAGAGCCTCGATGTGCACAAAGGCGTTGCGCGCGTTGTGGGTCGCGCGAATCAGCTCATCGAGCTTGGCCTGGAGCGCGGCCCCATCCCGGTTCTGGGTGTTCTGAATCAAAAACACCATCAGAAAGGTGATGATGGTGGTCCCTGTATTGATGATGAGCTGCCAGGTATCCGAATAGTGGAAAATCGGCCCTGTGATGGCCCAGGTCATAATGACCAGGCAGCACAGGGCAAACGTCATGGGCCTGCCCGCGGCCCGCGCTGTCCAGTTGGCAAAATGGGCAAACCCTCTCGGGCCTTCAAGGTGGGAAAGTTCGGCAGTTGTCCGGATGTGAATGCCCCCCGGTTCTGCCGGGGGCCGGGTCATGTGGGTTTGCGGCCTATGAACACAAGCGCCACACCGGCCAGCATCACCACAACGCCTGCAATCGTGGGGATCGCTACGTGATGTTCTTCATTGGCGTTCACTTCAATCGGCCCGGCTTTCACCACCGGGGTTTTCTCCGTGTAACTGAAATTCGTGAATACCAGCCCCGCAATCCCCAGAACGACGAGAATGACGCCAAGCAAAGACAGACCGCGCATGAAAGCTCCTTCCGTTATCCGCGAAGGCAACGGCTGAACGGAAGTATTAGTTCCCTATTGCGCCGCGCCGCGGCGGCGATAGGAGAGGGCTTCGGCAATATGCGCGCGCCCAACGCCGTCCACCCCTTCCAGATCGGCAATGGTCCGGGCCACCTTGAGCGTGCGGTGATAGCCGCGCGCGGTCAGCCGCATGGTTTCGGCAGCACTGGTCAAAAGCGCGGCGCCGCGCGCGTCCGGCGATGCCACCTGATCGAGCAGCGCCCCTTCTATTTCCGCATTGCTGCGCACGAGCGTTTCGGCATAGCGCGCCCGTTGAATGGCGCGCGCAGCCGCCACACGGGCGGCCACTTCGGCGCTGCCTTCCGCTGGTGGCGGCAGTGCCAGATCCTGGGCTGAAACATTGCCCACCTCGATGGTGATATCGATCCGGTCCAGCAGCGGTCCTGAAAGCCGGGCCTGATAATCGAGCCCGCATTTTGGCGCCCGCCCGCAGGCTTGCGCCGGATCGTTCAGATGTCCGCAGCGGCACGGGTTCATCGCGGCGACCAGTTGAAAGCGTGCAGGAAAGCGCACATGCGCATTGGCCCGCGCAATCACCGCTTCCCCCGTCTCAATCGGCTGGCGCATGGAATCGAGCACCTGGCGTTGAAATTCGGGCAGTTCGTCGAGAAACAGCACGCCCAGATGGGCAAGGCTCACCTCCCCCGGCCGCACCCGCAAACCCCCGCCGATCAAAGCAGCCATGGAGGCGGAATGATGCGGTGCGCGAAATGGGCGCCGCCGTGAAATTGCCCCATCGCGCAATTCACCGGCCAGCGATTGCACCATGGAAATTTCCAACGCCTCCGGTCTTGTGTAGCAAACGCACCTAAAGAGGATTGAATTAACTCTGTTGAATCAGGAGGTTATCCGCATCAAAGGATACCGA
>DATJDE010000283.1:0-13046 GCA_035497595.1 Rhizomicrobium sp.
TGGCGGCCCGGACCTGATCAAACAGGTTCCGAATATGACCTTCACCAAAACCAATTTCAGCGGCTACAGCATCCAGTTACGCGGCATCGGCACGCAGGCGATCTCGGTCACAACCGATCCGGCAGTGGCGGTTGCGTTCAACGATATCCCGTTTATCCGCAATCACTTCTTCGAACAGGAATTCTACGACGTCGCGCAAGTCGAAGTCTTGCGCGGCCCGCAAGGCACGCTCTATGGCCGTAACGCCACCGCCGGTGTGGTCAATCTCACAAGCGCCAAGCCGACCGACAATTTTGAGGCCATGGCATCTGCCGAACTCGGCAACTATCACCAGAAGCGTTTTGAAGGGATGATCAACATCCCCATCGTTGATGATTGGTTGAATGTGCGGCTGGCGGGTGAATGGACCAAGCGCCAGGGCTATTCCTACAACACCTTGAAAGACGAACGTGTGGACGGCCGCAACCTGTGGTCAGGCCGCCTGAGCATCGGCTTCAAACCGGCGTCCAACATCGAAGCCAATCTCGTCTGGGAACATTTCTCGGAAAACGATGATCGTATGCGCAGCGCCAAGCAATTGTGCAAAACCGATCCCATTCCTGCGACGGTGGATGGCGTGGCGGTTCCGCCGCCCGGTCTCTCCATGAACCAGACCAGTAATATGGGCGGCTATTTCAGCCAGGGCTGCTTGCCCGCCTCGCTCTATGCCGATGAATCGTTTGGGGTGCCGAACGGGTTCTCGTTGCCTTACGTCTCCGCCGCGCTCTATGGCGCCATCTTCAAGGAGAACACGAATCCTTACGCCGGGACGACGCAATCGAAAAACCTGCGGATCATCGAGACGACGCTCGATCCTGCCTACAAAGTCAAAAACGATCTCGTAGAGTTGAACGTCGATTACAAGGTCACGCCCCAGCTCACCTTCACCTCACAGACCGGCTACAATCAGGACTTTATGTGGGCGACGCAGGACTACAACAGATTCAACACCCAGCCCGGCATGTTCGATCCCATATCGGCACCGTTTGGCAGCACCACAACGGGAAAGCTGGACTATGAGCTGATCTCACCGGATGGCGTTTTTTGCGATCACCAGCTTGGCTGTTCTGATCGCCTTGTCGCGCAAGACCTGTCCACGGAACATGCGTGGCAGCTCAGTCAGGAATTCCGCCTGTCATCCAATTTTGAAGGCCCGCTGAATTTCAGCGCGGGCGGCAACTACATGCATTATGAGACGGCGGAGAATTATTACGTCTTCATCAATGCGCTGACAGCCTTTGCCTATTGGACAGGTGATATGCCGTTACAGGGGGCACCCTATGATCAAATTGGCCACTGGAAGCCGAATGTCACAGATGGGCACCAGTGTCTGACCAAGGGAATTTTCAACGGCTTCGGCAATTACCAGTATGCCGATCCCAGCCTTTCCTTAAATCCTCCAGGTCTCAGCTCCTGCATGTATCTCGATCCTAATCCGCTGACGAGCCTCAACGATGATGGCCACAATTACTTTCTCAGCCAAAATCCCTATGGCCTGAACTCCTATGCCTTGTTCGGTGAAGCCAATTACAAGGTCAGTGAAGACCTCACCCTTGTCGGCGGCTTGCGCTGGACCAACGACAAAAAGCATTTCACCCTCATCCCCAGCCAACTTCTCACCGGCGGTTTTGGCTATCCCAGCATCGGCACGGTGGATCAGGAATGGAGCAAGTTCACAGGGCGCGCGGTTGCCAACTGGACACCGAAGCTCAGCTTCACAGACCAGACGTTGATCTTCGGCTCATACGCACGCGGCTATAAGGCAGGCGGCGCCAACCCGCCCGGCCCGGTGCTGATTACCTTCGGCGACGGCGATCAATCCAACCCGATCCATCCGGTCTCGTTTGAGCCGGAATATATCAACGCCTATGAAATCGGCACGAAGAACACGCTGCTCGACGGCGCACTGACCATCAATGCCAGCGCCTTCTATTACGATTACAAGGGCTACCAGATTTCCGAAATCGTAGACCGCACCTCCATCAACCTGAACTTCGATGCCAAGGTAAAAGGCGCGGAGGTTGAGGCGATGTGGGAGCCACTGCCGGGGCTCAGGTTCAACTTCGCGGGCGGTTGGGAAAACACCTCTCTCGCCAAAGGCAGCAAGGCTGTCGATCTGATCGATCGCACAGCTGGAACGCCGGGCTGGATGGTGATGAAGCCCTTTATCGGTCAAGCCTCCAACTGCATCTTGCCGACCTATGTGGTGGCGGCCAGCATCACCAATCAGCAAATCAATCCAAACGGCCCCAGCCCCGGCTCTGTCGTCCAACTCTGTGGAACCGCTTATATCTCCCATCTCGATCCGGTTACGGCACTGCCTTATGTGGCAAGTGACGGTGTAAATCCGCTGCCCGGCAGAACCGCATACTCCGATGCGGGTCAACCCTTGCAGGACATCTATAATTATCCCGGCTTCAACCCGCTGGCAGCACCGAACAACGGCCAGGGCTTTGACAAGGATCTGAGTGGCAACGAACTGCCAAACGCGCCGCCCTTTACTGTGTCGTTCGGTGCGCAATACAGCGTGCCGCTGACATCTGAATGGGCCGGAACGCTGCGCAGCGACTTCTACTTCCAGGATAGTTCGTGGGCGCGCGTCTTCAACAGCGATCCCTATGATCGCCTGCGCGGCTACAAATCCGTCAACCTCACCCTCATCCTGACCCATCAGGATGGCTGGCAGGTCATGCTCTATGACAAGAACGTCTTCAACACGACCGCCATCACCGGCACCTTCCTCAACAGCGATGACAGCGGGCTCACAACCAACGTCTTCCTCACCGATCCAAAACTGATCGGTATCCGCGTCACAAAGAACTGGTGAGCGCGATGAGGACCTTAAAACAAAGCCAGACTTTACTTGTCATCCCCGGCGAGCATCGCGCATCGGCGCGATGGGCGGGAAGGGGAGCCAGGCGTTCAACATTGATCGGTGTCTCACAGCTAGGTTCCCTTCCCCTTGTGATGCTCGCGCATCGCTCGGCCGGGAATGACAAGTTTGGGATAGCTACGGGGGGAATAAACCAATGAACGAACTGATCACCGCAGCGCACTTGCGCAAATCCATCCATTGGCAGCTGCTGGGCACGGCCTGCATGCTTGCTCTGGTCACCGCCGTCACCGCGCAAAGCGCGAGTGCCGCGCCGGACGATACAGACCGCCCCACCGTCTGGATCGAACTCGGCGGCCAGCTCGAACGCATCAGCGGGCAGGGCCAACCGTTTACGCCGGATTTTGCCACCACATATGCCGATTCACCGGCCTTCGAAAAAGGGACTGCCATGCAGTCCCAAAAACTCCCGCGCTACAGCAAAGGGTTTGAGGGCAAGCTAACGTTCGTTCCGCAGGGCAGCGATTGGTCGGTCTCCGCCGGGCTTCTCTACGGACGGTCCAATGGTGATCGCCGTGTGCATCAGCAGACCGCGGGCATCCCCCTGAAGGATGGGCAATATGGTCAGGGAAATCCACAATTGGATCCCAATCCGATCAAGGCCTATTCCGATGTGCGCAACAAGGATGGCGAAAGCCATCTGCTGCTCGATTTCAAAGCCACCAAAGATGTCGGCTTCGGCGGGCTTGGTCGGCAAAGCACATCCCAGCTTTCTTTCGGCCTGCGCTTTGCTCAGTTCACCACCAGCAAAAATGTCAGCATGGTCGGGCGCCCTGAACTTAATTTCTACGGCATGTACGGAAAATACTGGACCAATTTCGATGCCAAGGGCCAGGCCGAACGCAGCTTCACAGGCCTCGGCCCCAGTGTTTCATGGGATGGGTCGGCAGAACTGACCGGTACGCAAGACAGCGGCATGTCGTTCGATTGGGGCGTCGGCGCCGCCGTTCTGTTCGGCCGTCAAAAGGCCCGTGTGGGTCATCAGGCCTATTCGACAGAGTTCAAGAAATACGAATTCAACTACAACAACGCCGTCGGCTATCGCAGCAGTCCACCAGCCGCCGCGCGCCGCCGCTCTGTCGTGGTGCCGAATGTCAGCGGCTTTGCGGGCATCAGCCTGCACCGCGCCAATGCCAAAGTGAGCCTCGGCTATCGCGGTGATTTCTTCTTCGGCGCCATGGACACCGGCATCGACCGCCGCAAAACGCAGACCATGAGCTTCCACGGTCCGTTCGCCACCATCAGCATCGGGCTGGGCGGTTAAGCACCCGCCGCTGCGCGGTCTGCGAACCAGATTGTCGATCCTTGCGGGCGTAAAGCGCCCGCAGGGATCGATGTGTCGTGCGCCCGGGCACGGGCCAGCGCTTCGGCTTTGCCTGCGCCCGTAACCAGAAACAGCGTTACCTTGCTGCTTTCAAGCGCAGGAAAAGTGAGGGTGAGACGCGGCTGTTCGCGCCCATGCGGCACGGCGGCAACCCAGGCGGCGCGCATTTGCAATACTGGTTCGCCCGGCAGCAGGGAGGCGGTATGCCCGTCTTCGCCAAGCCCCAGAAGATTGAGATCGAACAAGGCGTGCTCCGGCGTCAACACCGCGCTGCCATAGGCGCGCTGTAACAGCGCCTGATAGCGCAAGGCCGCATCCGCAGGCGTGCCGTCGGTCGGCATCGGGTATACTGCTTTGGGCTTTGCGCCGCCCGCCAAAAGCGTTTCGCGCACCAGGCGGAAATTACTGTCCGCACTTTCCGGCGGCACAAAGCGTTCGTCGCCCCAGAACAGTTCAACCCGCTCCCACGCCACATCCTTCGCCATGCCCAGCAGCGTATAAAGTGCGCGCGGCGTCGATCCGCCAGAAAGCGCGAGGCGGAAAATGCCGGGTGCCCGCTTGATCTGTTCGGCAATATAGGCCGCGGCGTGCGCCGCCAATTGCGGCCCATCCTCGGCCACGATCAGCTCATCGACGTGAGGGCTCATTTGATGGTGCGCCAGGCCCGCCCATCGCGCGCCAGCAATTCATCCGCGGAGGAGGGGCCTGCGCTGCCTTGCGCATAGCCCGGCAATTGCCGCCGCGCGCCGGCCCAGCCGCGCAACACCGGCTCCACAACCTCCCATGCCGATTCCACCTGATCGGCACGCTGAAACAAGGTCGCGTCCCCCGTCAGGCAATCATAGAGCAGCGTTTCATAGCCAACGGCGGGCGCTTGGTGAAACCAGTCCGCATAGCGAAAATCCATCGCCACGCTTTCCAGCTCCATCGTCGGGCCGGGCCGTTTGGCGTTGAAGCGCAGTTTGATACCTTCTTCCGGCTGGATATGCAGGATCAGCCAGTCCGCATCCATTTCTTCCATCGGCGTATCGCGAAACAGCGCATGGGGCGCGTGTTTGAAGCGAATGGCGATTTCGGTGGTGCGGGTGGCGAGCCGTTTGCCGGTGCGCAAATAAAACGGCACGCCAGCCCAGCGCCAATTGTCGATCATCAGCCGCATCGCGACATAGGTTTCCACATTGGATTGCGGATCGACATTGGGCTCCTGCCGGTAGCCCGCATATTGGCCGCGCACCACATCCGAAAGGGTAACCGGGTGGACGGCGCGAAACACCTCCGCCTTTTTGGCGCGAATGGCTTCGGCGTCAAACGACACCGGCGGCTCCATCGCCGTCATCGCGATCAACTGGAACAGATGGTTGGGCACCATGTCGCGTAACGCGCCGGTCTGTTCGTAGAATTTACCGCGCCCTTCGACACCAATCGATTCAGCCACCGTAATCTGCACATGGTCTATGCGATCGCGGTTCCAGATCGGCTCGAACAGGCCGTTGGCGAAGCGCAAGGCCATGATGTTCTGCACCGTCTCCTTGCCCAGAAAATGATCGATGCGAAAAATCTGGTCTTCGCGCAGCCATTCGAACAGGTGCGCATTCAACGCGCGGGCCGATTCCAGATCGTGCCCAAAAGGCTTTTCAACAATCACCCGGCGATAGCCACCGTGCTCTTTCACCAGCCCGGCCTGGCCCAGCGCATTGACCACGGGGCTGAAAAACCTGTCCGCAACCGCGAGGTAGAACAGCACATTGCCGTCGAACGCGCTTTCGACATCGCGCGCCTTCAAATGCGCGGCGAGCGCGGTATAGGTCGAGGGCTCCAGAAAATCGCCGGACACATAAGACAGCGCATCCGCAATCGGTTTCCAGCAATCGGGGTCGATTTCGGCAGGCGGGTTCGCCTTGGCCAGAGACTGGGTCAGAAAATCGCGCAAGGTGTCGCGCCAGGCGTCCACGCTGCGGTCATTATGGTCCACGCCGATCAGCGCCAAGCGCTCCGGCAACAGCCCGGTCTTGGCCAGATTGTACAGTGCAGGAATGATCAGCCGCCGCGTCAGGTCGCCATTGGCGCCGAAGATCACGATGGCGGCGGGTTTGGGCGGTGCGGTGCGCGCGGTCATTGCGGTTTCTTCGCCTCCAGCGCCCCTTCCACATGGCCGCCGAATTTGCTGCGCATGGCGGAGAGTATTTTTTCGCCGAAACTGTGCGCAATGCGGCTGCGAAAGCGGGCAAACAGCGCCGCGGTCAACACCGGGGCGGCGACCGCTTCGTCGATTGCGGCATTGATGGTCCAGCGTCCTTCGCCGGAATCATCGACCGAGCCTTCAAACTCGACAAGGTTCGGAGATTGCGCCAGCGCCATGGAGGTGAGATCCAGCAACCACGATGAAATCACACTGCCGCGCCGCCAAACCTCCGCCACATCGGCAAGGTCGATGGCGAAACGCTCGCCCTGCGGCAGGCTGGCGAGGTCACGGCCGCGCAAAATGTCAAAGCCCTCGGCATAGGCCTGCATCAGCCCATATTCGATTCCGTTATGCACCATCTTCACAAAATGCCCGGACCCCACCGGCCCGGTGTGCATATAGCCGCGTTCCACACGCCCATCGCGCCCTTCGCGGTGTGGTGTGCGCGCAATGCTGCCCGCGCCTGGCGCCAATGCCGCGAAAATCGGATCAAGCCGCGTCACCACCTCGGCCTTGCCGCCAATCATCATGCAATAGCCGCGCTCCGCGCCCCACACCCCGCCAGAGGTGCCGACATCGATATAGTCGATGCCTTTTTCCGCAAGGCTTTGCGCGCGCCGCACATCATCCTTGAAAAAGCTGTTACCGCCATCGAGGATCACATCGCCTTTTTGCAGAACCGTGCCCAGCGCCCGCACCGTTTCCTCGGTCGGCGCACCGGCCGGTACCATGATCCAGATGGCGCGCGGCGCGGCGAGCTTTGCCACCAACGCCTCCAGCGATGCGGCGGCGATTGCGCCGTCTACGCCCGCAACCATTGCCGGGTTGTGATCATAGGCAACCACCTCGTGGCCATGCGCCATTAAACGGCGGGCGATATTGCCGCCCATCCGGCCCAGGCCGATCAATCCCAATTGCATGGCAACTCCTCGCGCGTCTCTGGCGCGTTTTCTACGGCCGCGCGCCTTTAGCGCGTTTCCAGCCAATGAATGGCAAACAGCTTTTCGGCATCGCTCCAGACCTGGCGCGAGACAAAGCCTGCGTCCCAGGCAAGTTCAGCAAAGCCATCTTGTGTGTATTTTTGCGAATCCTCGGTGTGCACGGCTTCGCCCTGTTGAAAGGTGATGCTCTCGCCGTGCAGTCGCACCTCCTGCTTTGCAAGGCTGACCAGATACATCTCGATGCGCATCTGCACCGGATTATAGCAGGCGTAATGGGCAAAGCGGGTCAAATCGAAATTCGTGCCCAATTCCCGATTGGCCCGCAGCAGCAGGCTTTTGTTGAACGCCGCCGTGACCCCGGCCTGATCGTTATAGGCGGCATGCAGGCGTGCGGGCTGCTTGACCAGATCGGTTCCGATCAAAAGCCCGCCATCGGGTAAAAGCCGTGCCGCATGGCGCAAAAACGCCACCGCCGCAGGGCGCGTAAAGTTGCCGATGGTGGAGCCTGGGAAAAAGCCCACGCGCCGCGCCACGGCGCCGTCGCGCGGCGGCAGGTTCAGTGTGCGGGTGAAATCGCCGATCACCGGCTTCAGCATCATCTGCGGATAATCGACTTCAAGCCCGACCACGACCTCAAGCAGATAGTCTCCCGAGATGTCGATAGGCACATAGCTTTGCGGCGTTTCCAGCGCGTCGAGCAGAATGCGCACCTTGGCGAGTGCGCCCGCGCCGAATTCGATCAGTTCGACATTGGGGCCCATGACGCTGGCAATTTCGCCGGCATGGGCTTTGAGCAGCGCCGTTTCGGTGCGGGTCTGATAATATTCGGGCTGACGGCAAATGCGCTCGAACAGCTCCGAGCCGCGCGCATCATAAAAATATTTGCACGGGATGTCCTTGGGTGTCTGGTGCAGGCCGTGCAACAGATCGCGTTCAAAGGCGTCGGCCGCGTCGTCTTCAACGGGGTGCGCGCGCAAGGCTGCTTCCATCATGGGTTTGCCGCCAGTCTGATGCCGCTGAACTGCCAGCGCGCCGAGGGTGGGAAGAAATTGCGATAGGTGGCGCGGATGTGTCCGGGCGGGGTGGCAAACGAGCCGCCGCGCAGCACCATCTGCCCGCTCATGAATTTGCCGTTATATTCGGCGAGCGCCCCATCGAAGGGCTGGTAGCCGGGATAAGGATCGTAGGATGACCGTGTCCAGTCCCACACCTGTCCAGGAACGGCGCGTTCGCCCACGGCGGCTTCCCATTCAAATTCGGTTGGCAGGCGAAACCCGGCCCAGGCGGCATAGGCGGCAGCTTCATAAAAGCTGACATGGGTAACCACCTGATCGCAATCAAGGCGCTGAGGCCCGTTCAGCGTGAACACATCCCACGCGCCGGAGGTGTTGATCCAGTATAGCGGCGCGTCCCAGGCTGAGGCCTGCGCCATGGCCCAGCCATCGGACAGCCAGAATTCGGGACGGCGGTAGCCGCCATCGTCCATGAACGCAAGATATTCACCACATGTGACATTGCGTGTCGCCAGACAAAAAGGGCGCAACAACACCTGATGGGCAGGCCCTTCATTGTCGAAGGCAAACCCTTCGCCCTGATGGCCCACTTGCACAATGCCGCCGTCATGCGCCGTAAAGGCCATGGCAGGGACCGGCTCGGTGGGCACTGGTTTGCCCGGCGCATAGGCCGGCAGCAGCGGATTGGAAAAGAATGCGTGTTTGATGTCGGTGAGCATCAGCTCCTGATGCTGCTGCTCATGGTGCAGGCCAAGACGCAGAAAAGGCAAAATCTCCGCGCCGCGCGCGCCGATCAGGCGTTGCATCGCTTGGTCCACATGCGCGCGATAGGCCAGCACCTCCTTCAGTGCCGGGCGGCTCAAAAGCCCGCGCTGCGGCCGGGGATGGCGCGGCCCAAGCCCCTCATAATAAGAATTGAACAAATAGGCGAAAGCCGGATCATACGGAACATAGTCGGTTGCGAAACGCGCAAGCAGCACCGTTTCAAAAAACCATGTCGTATGTGCGAGGTGCCATTTGATCGGGCTGGCATCCGGCATCGATTGCACCGCGCAATCTTCGGCGCTGAGCGGCGCGGCAAGCTCCACACTGAGCGCGCGCACCGCAGCATAGTCTGCCTCGAGCGCACCTTCGTCTGCTGTGCCAGCCTGTCGCTCGGCGACGGCAGCGGCATACATTCCCATGCGTTTCAACCTTTTACGCCCCTCTGAAACCAGTGCGCTCCATAATAGTTCCAATTTATGGCAGCGCAGCGGAAAGAATCGAGCGCTCATGCGTTGTGTAGGTGCAGCTTTGCATTTTTTTCACCGCCGTCCCGGATTCTGTGCGTCCCCGGTCGGGTAATTATGGGGGCGGGGTCATCCTCGCATTACGATTGCGACACGATTTTTTCATTGCCGACCCCGAAAAGCCCATCAGGGCCGAATTATTCAGTATCGATCGCCTCGAAAGTCACGCACGCAGCCTTGCTGAAGCCCAGGTTGTCTCCGCGCGCGCGCCGTCGCAACGGGCATTACCGCGCCGTTTGCGCGGCAATGCGGCCATGTTGGTCAGCGCTTTTCGCGAAATCGCCCATATTGCGCAGGCCAAGCGTCCAATAACCCCAGCCGGTGAATGGTTGCTCGATAACTTTCATGTCGTGGAAGAACAAATTCGCGAAACCCGCAACGATCTTCCGGCGGATTATTATGCCCAGCTTCCCAAACTGAAAGATGGCCCGCTGGCCGGGTATCCGCGGGTTTATGGCATTGCGTGGGCGCTGGTGGCCCATACCGACAGCGCCTTCGATCTGGAAAAGCTCACCCGTTTTGTCGATGCCTATCAACAGGTGACGCCGCTCAGCATCGGCGAATTATGGGCGATTGCGGTCACCTTGCGTCTGACGTTGATCGAAAATCTCTGCCGGCTCGCCCAATCCACGGTGCGCCGCGCCCGCCAGACCGAAGAAGCGGACGTTATCGCCGATTCTGTGCTGGTCGCCCCCAATGACGATGTGCTGGCGGCCATTATCGATGGATTGGCGAGCCGCTCGCTGTTTTCCGGCTCGATTTCCCGGCTGGAAGAAAAGCTGCGCGACCGCGATGGCAACGCCACCACCTTCCTGACCTGGATGGGCGAGAAGATTGCCCGCCAGGGGCTCTCAATCGAACAGGTGGTGCGCGAGGAATATCAGACGCAGGGCGCCGTCAACGTGACGGTGCGCAACATCATCACCTCGATGCGTCTGTTGTCGGATATCGACTGGACCGTTTTTGTCGAAAGCATCAGCCTGGTCGATCGGGTGTTGGCCGCCGACAGCGATTTCGAGGCGATGGAATTCGTCACCCGCGATTCCTATCGCGCGGCCATCGAAAAACTGGCGCGGGGCTCAGGCCTCGGCGAACTCGAAATCGCCCGCGCCGTGATCGCAAATGTGCACAAGGCCGAGCAGGCGGGCGGTTCGCGCCGTGCGTGCGAGCCGGGCTATTATCTGATCTCGCGTGGCCGCCCCGCCTTCGAACGGGAGATCGGCTTCACGCCGCGCGGGCGCGATGTTATTCGCCGGGCAATTTCCCGTGCAGGGCTCGGCGGCTATCTCACCGGCCTGGTGCTTTTCACGGTTGCGCTGGTCGGTCTGGCCTATGGGCTTGTCGCCGATGCAAGTGACGGCTCAATTCTGTTCGCTGCGACGGTGATCGTTCTGGCGCTGATCCCGGCCAGCGACCTGGCGATGGCATTGGTCAACCGGCTGGTCACCCAGCGTCTTGGCCCGGCCTGTCTGCCCGGCATGGGCCTGCGGGACGGCATTCCCGATTCTTTGCGCAGCCTCGTCGCGGTGCCGGTGTTGTTGTCCGATATCGACAGCATAGAGGCCAATATCAGCACCCTCGAAGTGCATTATCTGTCCAACAACGATCGCAACCTTTTTTTTGCGGTGTTGAGCGATTGGGAAGATGCCGATCACGAAACCATGCCGGAGGATGAGGCGCTGCTGGCCGCCGCGGCAGACGGCATTGCCCAGCTCAACAGCCAATACGGCGAAGGCCGCTTTCTGCTGCTGCATCGCCGCCGCCACTGGAATCCGGCGCAAGGCACATGGATGGGCTGGGAAAGAAAGCGCGGCAAGCTACACGAGCTGAACCGGCTTTTGCGCGGCGCAGCCGATACCAGTTTCATCTATGGCGCAGACGCTGCTGCAAAGCTCTTGTCCATCCGCTACGTCATCACCCTCGATGCCGATACAAGGCTGCCGCGCGGCAGCGCCACCCGCCTGGTGGGCAAGATGGCCCATCCGCTCAATCGCCCGGTGATCGATCCCAAATTGCGCCGCGTGGTCGAAGGCCATGCCATTCTGCAACCGCGCGTCACCCCTTCTCTGCCGCCGTCACGGCAGAATTCGCTGTTTCAATGGGCGTTCTCCGGCCCCACGGGGCTCGATCCCTATGCCTTCGCCGTGTCCGATGTGTATCAGGATCTGTTTGAAGAAGGCTCTTATGTCGGCAAGGGCATCTATGATGTCGATGCGTTTGAAACGGTGCTGCATCAGCGCATCCCCGAAAACACCGTTCTCAGCCACGACCTGCTCGAAGGCACCTATGCGCGTGCAGGGCTCGCCTCCGATGTCGAGGTGGTGGAGGAATTTCCGTCCCGTTACGCCGTCGAGGCGCGCCGCCAGCATCGCTGGATTCGTGGCGACTGGCAGTTGCTGCCGTGGATTTTCGCCTTTGGCCACGGCCCGAAGAACAACTCCACCGCCGCTGCAATTCCGTTTCTGGCGCGCTGGAAGATGCTCGACAATCTGCGCCGGTCGCTGCTCGCCCCCGCCATGCTGTTGGCGCTGCTCTGGGGTTGGACCCTGCCATCGCCTGCCGGCATAAAATGGACGCTGTTCATCGTTGCGGTTCTGGTGCTGCCGGCGCTGCTGCCGCTGGTCTCCGCCATTCTGCCGCATCGCGTCGGCATTTCGCGCCGGACCCATATCCGCAATCTGGCGCGCGATTTCACGCTGGCGCTGACACAGATTGTTTTTGTCGGCACTTTCATGGCGCGCGCCGCCTGGCTCGCACTCGATGCCATTGTCCGCACCGTCTTTCGCCTTTTCATCAGCCGCCGCCACATGCTCGAATGGGTTTCCTTCGCCCGCAGCACCTATGGCCATGACAGCAGGCTCAAAGGGCTGGCGCTGCAAATGGTGGGCAGCATCGCCTTTGCGCTGGCGGCGGCCGCACTGATCTTCGTCATGCGCCCGACCAATGCGCCTTTCGCGTCGGCCTTTCTATCGCTCTGGGCGCTCTCGCCGGTGATTGCGCGCTGGGCCTCGGCGCCGCGCGATACCGAACCACATCGCGGTATCGATGAGGATGGCCGCACCGATTTGCGGCTGATCGCGCGCCGCACCTGGCGGTTTTTCGAAACCTTCGTGACGGAGGAAGACAATTTCCTCCCGCCCGACAATTTTCAGGAACAGCCGCGCCCCGTTGTGGCGCACCGTACCTCGCCCACCAATATTGGCCTTTATCTACTCAGCACGCTCGCCGCGCGCGATTTCGGCTGGATCGGCACCACCGAGACGGTGGAACGGTTGGAGGCGACGTTCGCTGCGATGGACAGGCTGGAACGCTATCGCGGTCATTTTCTCAACTGGTACGAAACCACCGGCTTGCGCGCGCTGGAC
>DATJDE010000284.1:0-7351 GCA_035497595.1 Rhizomicrobium sp.
CACCCGGCTGAAAACTCACCTGATCAAGCTGGGCGAATGGGATGAAGCACGCCACACAGCGCAAGCCGCCGAGGTGGTGGAGGACGTGCGCGCCGCCAATGCACAGGCCGAAAGCCACGGCACGCTCGGCAGCGGCAACACGCCCGATGTCACCACCATGTTCGAAGATGTCTACGAACAAATGCCCTGGCACCTGGTTCAACAGCGCGCAGAATTGGGGCACTGACCATGGCAGTCATGAACATGATCCAGGCGCTCAATTCCGCCATGGATGTGATGCTGACGCGCGATCCCAATGTGCTCATTCTGGGCGAGGATGTGGGCTATTTCGGCGGCGTCTTCCGCGCCACCGAAGGCCTGCAGAAAAAGCATGGTCTCACCCGCTGTTTCGATACACCCATCGGTGAAGGCGGCATCGTCGCCGTCGCCATCGGCATGGCCGCTTATGGTTTGCGCCCGGTGGTCGAAATCCAGTTTGCGGATTACATCTATCCCGCCTTCGATCAGCTGGTGTCGGAAGCGGCGCGCCTGCGGTATCGGTCTGCGGGTGATTTTACCGTGCCCATGACCGTGCGCACCCCTTATGGCGGCGGAATCTTCGGCGGCCAAACCCACAGCCAAAGCCCCGAGGCCATATTCACCCATGTCTCCGGCCTCAAAACCGTGGTGCCCTCGACACCCTATGATGCCAAAGGCCTTCTTATAAGCGCGATAGAAGACAACGACCCGGTGATCTTTCTCGAACCCAAGCGCCTCTATAACGGCCCTTTCGATGGTCATCACGACAAACCATCGCAGGCCTGGTCCAAACATCCCGCAAGCGAAGTGCCAGAGGGCTATTACACCGTGCCTTTAGGCAAGGCCGAAGTGGTGCGCAGCGGCGAAGATCTGACCCTGCTGGTCTACGGCACAATGGTCCATGTCGGCCTTGCCGCAGCCGTGGAAGCACAGTGCGATGCAGAGGTGATAGACCTGCGCAGCCTTCTGCCGCTCGACATCGAAACGGTGGCGGCCTCGGTGCGCAAAACCGGCCGCTGCGTCATCGCCCATGAAGCCACGCGCACCAGCGGCTTCGGCGCCGAACTCGCAAGCCTGGTGCAGGAACATTGCTTCTATCACCTTGAAGCCCCGATCGAACGGGTCACCGGCTGGGACACGCCCTATCCCCACGCCTTCGAGTGGCTGTATTTTCCCGGGCCACAGCGCGTTGCCAAAGCCATGCGCCGCGTGATGGAGGGCTGAACCATGAGCCGCTTTGTTTTCAAACTGCCCGATGTGGGTGAAGGCACGGTAGAGGCCGAAATCGTCGCCTGGCATATCGATGTCGGGGACATCATCACCGAAGATCAAAACCTGGTCGATGTGATGACCGACAAGGCCACGGTGGAAATGACCTCGCCAGTGTCCGGCCGCGTCGTCGCTCGTCATGGTGAGCCCGGCGATATGGCTGCCGTGGGTGCTGCGCTCGTCGAATTGGAGGTGGAAGACGCGCCCGGAGCGCAAGCCCCCGCGAACCTCGAACCGCCGCTGCCTCCATCGCCTTTGCCGAACGCAAAACCGGAGGTGCCGCAAGCCCCTGCCCAATCCCACACTTCGACCGCAAAACCGCTGGCCGCGCCGACCGTTCGCCAACGCGCGCGCGATGCGGGCATCGATCTGCATATGGTGAAGGGGACAGAAACAGGCGGCCGCATCGGCCATGGCGATCTCGATGCCGTTTTGAAACGCAGGTCCGTGTCGCAACCGCACAATGATCCAATGGAGCAGGCGGACATTGAAGAAGTGAAGGTCATCGGCCTGCGCCGTAAAATCGCCCAGCAAATGCAGGCCTCAAAGCGCAACATTCCCCATTTCACCTATGTCGAAGAAATCGACATGACAGAACTGGAAAATCTGCGCGCCCATCTCAATCGGGAAAAGCATGACGACCAGCCGAAGCTCAGCATCCTTCCCTTTATCCTGCGGGCGCTCGCGCATGTGCTACCGCAATTTCCCCAGATCAACGCCCACTACGATGATGACGCCGGAATCGTTCATCGCCACCGCGCCCTCCACGCGGGAATCGCCACACAAACCGCCAATGGCCTGATGGTGCCGGTGGTCCGCCATGCCGAAACCCGGGATGTCTGGGCACTGGCGGCAGAGATTGCGCGCGTGGCCCAGGCCGCGCGCACGGCAAAAGCAACCCGCGAAGATCTGACCGGATCGACCATTACCATCACCAGCCTCGGCGCCTTGGGCGGTGTGACGACAACACCCGTAATCAATCGCCCGGAGGTCGCCATCATCGGCCCCAATGCGATCCACGCACGCCCCGTTATCCGCGATGGGCAGATCGTAGTGCGGCAGATGATGAATCTCTCCGCGTCCTTCGATCACCGCGTGGTTGATGGCTATGACGCGGCGGCCTTTATTCAAAAACTCAAAGGCCTGCTCGAACACCCGGCAACGATTTTCATGACGTAAGGCGTGAAAAAAAAGCCCCGGCCGTTTGACCGGGGCTTTCTCGTTTGCGGTGCTATAAATTACATCGCCCCATGTTCCAGCTCGACGCTGATTTTTTCGGCTTCGACCAGATGATGTTTTACAGTCGGCAAGATTTCAGTGGCGTAGGCTTTCAGCTTCGCGCTGTCGCCGTTCTTGGCATAGTCCTGCAGCAGAGCGACTGCATCCTTGTGGCCTTTCACCTGATCGGCGATGTAGGTTTTGTCAAAATCGGCATTGCTTTTGGAATCGAGGCTGTTCAATTCAGCCGCCTGTGAGATACTCAACAGATCGTTGCCCGCAAATTTTCCGTCTTTACCGGGCTGCATTTTCGCAACCAGGCTGGCTTTCTTGATCCCGCCGAGCGCCACGAGCTTGTCAGTGGTGGCTTCGTGATCGCGCACCATCTGGGCCGCGAAGTCCTTGACCTTCGGGTTGACCGCGTGGGTCATCGCAATTTTGCTTGATGTGATTTCAAACGCATCGCTCGAGCTTGCCTTCTCGCGGAATTGCGTGGCGCTAGGTGTCCCGACGCCCAAAACTTCGGTCGCCGATGCTGCACCGGCACCGATCATTGCAAGTACCAAAATGCTGGCAGAAAGAGAGAGTTTCATATCCATGCTCCTGAAAGATCGAATGCCCTTCGCGAGGGATTAAACGCGATCCAGGTGGCAAAGTTCCAAGTGCTGTCGAATGGCGCATGCGACGCGCGAATTGTTCATCGCTGCGTGTGCATCCAAAGTTCCGCACGGCATTGTTCTAAAATCATCAGGCGGCAATGCCGATGCGATGTTTGTCCGCCATTGCCTGTGGCGGGGGCGTATCGCTGAACACAAGCACGCCGCTATCGTCCAAACCGCGCGCGCGGCGACAAATGCGCAATCCCCGTTCGTTGACCGGAAAGCTCATCGCAACGCATGTGCCCTCGCCATATTCATACGGGACGCCAAGACTTTTCACCCCGTCGCCGATCACGGTCATAAAGGGCACGAAGTAAAGATCGGAGACCACGCTGTAATCGGTGATCCCCCGGGCCAGGCCATATTCTTCCATGGCGGCCATCACTTCGCCTGCGGCCTGCGCCTTTTCCTGCTTGCCGCCAATATCATCGCTGACATAGCAGCGCGTCATCTCGAAGATCTTCGGATCGTCGGGGACCGGAGCAAGGGTGACGATGTGGGAAAACACATCGCGCATCAAATGCGGTTTTGTGGTCTGGATCAGCCGCACGGCGCCCTGAACCTTGCCGGCATCCGAGATCTTCATCAAGTAGACGGCGTCTTCATTGTCGAACTGGTCGATCTCCCGCTTGTCCGGGCGGGCAAGGGCCTTCCAGCCCCGCTTCTCGACATAGACCTGATGCCGTTGGCGATACATTTCTTCGAGCTGATCGTTAAAGGCAGCCCTGTTCCGGCGATCAACGAGATAAATCACAAAGTAGCCCTCCCTACCTGACGCGCAAGTATATGGTTAGCAAATTCTTTCCAATTCAAACCAGCGTAATTGGTTAAAAACGTGAAATAAACTTGCGCCGTGAGGCCCCCCGCTTGGCAGCCCCTGTCGTGGCCCCGGGCTCCACGCAGGGCGCGCGGACCGGAACACTCGCTTGCCGCAGACGTTGTGGAAGAGTGGTCTGTCACGGGTTGGTTATGTCCAAGAGGAGGTTGGTCGAAGACATGAAACTCAGTCCGCAGCGCTTTTATCGGACGCCCGCAGATGTGGTGCGTGATCGCCGGTTCAGCGATGCGGAAAGGTTGGAAATTCTGGAGGCGTGGCACCACCTTGCAGAACCTGACACCGCCGAGCAGCAACAGGTGGCGGAGGCACAGGCAGAGATTGAACGCAAACGGGCGGGTGAGGGTTAGCGTCCAACGTGGTGGCAACAGGAGCGTGGAAGGCGGTCAATATGTTTCAGAAATCAAATGAGCAGCAGACGCGCCTGACAACAACAGAGGCCAGACAGGCGGTATCCGTAGGTATGCGCTATGTCTTGGCAGCCGGGCTCCTGCTCGCTGTCGCTGCTGGCATCATGGTCTATCTTGCGGTTTTCCACTAAATGCAGAAACGGTGGTTGATTAAGCGCAGATTGCCCCCAAGACTGTCACATCGCCATTTTTTCACTTTCCAGACGCCGCCTTTAATGGCCTGAGGCGGGATCAGTGGTAGGGCGTAGAAGTCTGCCCTTGCACAGGGCCCGGCGGTTTTGTTCATTACGGCCCTGCGTCAATGCTCAAACTGTTTGCCTATTCCCCAAAAAATCAAATTGAGGAATACCTGACCGGCGGAGTTAAGTGGTTGATCCCCGGAAGAATGGCCCCCGCGAAGGATGGATTGCTGTTGAACACCAAAACTGACGTCCAAACGGGTGAGCAGATTTCGCTTGGCGCCTTACAATTGTCGATTGTTCTGCCGACCTACAAAGAGCGGGGGAACGTGGCCGAGCTTGTTGCACGGCTTGATCGCGCGCTGGATGGCATCGTCTGGGAAGCGATTTTCGTGGACGATGATTCACCTGATGGGACGGCGGAGTCCGCCAAAGCCATTGCCCAGACAGATCGCCGGATCCGCTGCTTGAAGCGGGTGGGACGGCGGGGCCTCGCAGGGGCCTGTATTGAGGGCATGCTATCCTCGAGTGCGCCTTTTGTCGCAGTCATGGATGCGGACCTGCAACATGATGAAACCGTCCTGCCCAAAATGCTTGCGCGGCTGGAGCGGGGGGAGGCGGATATCGTGGTCGGCTCCCGATATGTGGCGGGGGGCAGCGCGTCGTCTTTTGGCGAAACACGTGGCTTCATCAGCAGGCTGGCAACCACCCTGACCCGGCATACGCTGGGCTCTCCGGTCAGCGATCCCATGAGCGGTTTCTTCGCCATGCGGCGCGACCGTTTTGACGAGGTGGCAGGCCAGCTTTCGCCAGTGGGGTTCAAGATCCTGCTCGATATCGTGACCGCCACGAAAGGCCTGCGTGTTGCGGAAGAAGCTTATGCCTTTGGCGCGCGGCAGGAAGGCGAAAGCAAATTCAATGCGCAGGTGGGGCTGGAATTTCTTGGCCTGTTGCTGGCCAAGGCAAGCGGCGGCACGCTTGAGCCACGCTTCATATTTTTCGCCCTGGTGGGATCAAGCGGCCTGCTTGTGCACTTGCTTGCGCTCAGGCTGGCGTTGGTATCGGACATTGGCTTCACCGCTGCGCAAACCATCGCAACCTTCGTCGCCATGAGCAGTAATTTCTTTTTCAACAATGCCTTCACCTATCGCGACCGCAGGCTCCAGGGGTTGGCGATGCTGGAAGGGTTTGCTCTGTTTTGTGTGATCGGCGGCATTGGCGCATTTGCGACCATCGGTTTTGCGACCTGGCTGTATTCAAATGAACCTGTGTGGTGGGTGGCGGGGGCTGCCGGCGCGATCATGAGCGTGCTGTGGAATTATGCGATGTCCAGCCTCTTCGTGTGGCGCACGCGATGAAAATACGCGGGCGCGTTGTCCTTCTCTCTGTAATCTTTCTTGTTCTGGCGCGGTTTGTCGCTGGTGGGCTGCTGCCGCTTTCCGCCGATGAAGCCTATTACTGGCTTTGGTCGCGCCATTTGGCCTGGGGGTATTATGATCATCCGCCCCTTATCGCTTTTGCGATCCGCGCGGGTACCGCGATGTTCGGCGATACGGCGTTCGGTGTGCGCCTGTTTGCTTTGCTTGCCTCTGTCCTTGCCAGTGTTGCCGTCTGGCGCGCCGCTGCCATTGCGCTGAAAAGCGAAAAGGCGGGCGGCTATGCCTGCCTGTTCTTCAATCTCACTTTGATGGTTGCGGTTCAGACCATGGCGGCAACGCCCGATGCGCTGGCCGTCGCCGCATCGGCATTGTTCCTCTATGCACTTGCCAAGGTGGAAGCGAGTGGGCGCGGAGCATGGTGGCTGGCCGCAGGTGCTGCGGCAGGCATCGGGCTTCTGGCCAAATATACCACGCTGTTTCTGGGCGCGGGCGCGCTTGTCTGGCTGCTGGTCGATGCGCGTCAGCGCCGCTGGCTATGGACGGCTTGGCCTTACTTTGGTGCGCTGATCGCAGGCCTGTTATTCGCACCGAACCTTTGGTGGAACGACACCCATGGCTGGGCCACGTTCGGGTTTCAATTCGGCCGCGTGGGTGATGGGCATTTCACCTGGCGCTATCTCGCAGAATTTCTGGGCGCACAGATCGGCCTCGCCAGCCCGTTCATTTTCCTGCTTGCGATGATGGGGGTTTTTACGCGCCGCCGTGATGGCTCCATTCTCGCCGCGGCGCTGACCTGGCCGGCCATCGTGTATTTTTTGCAGCATGCGCTACACGACCGGGTGCAGGGCAACTGGCCGAGCTTTCTGTTTCCGGCGCTGTCTCTTGCCGCAGCAGACGCGGCAAGCCGGGTGGATTGGGAGGGGCGGACCAAGTCTGTCGTCCTCCTTTCGCGGCGGGCAGCGATCCCTGTGGCAACGGTGCTGCTTGGTCTCGTCTACCTGCAAGCCCTTACGGGGATCGTGCCGCTTGGCCGCAAGGATCCGGTTCAACGCCTGCTCGCCTTCGGCCTGCCCGATATGTCCAAGCAGATTGTTCGAGAAGTGTCGGCCAAGCGCGCCAGTGCGATTCTGACGACGGATTATGCCATGACGGGATGGTTGCGTTTTTATCTCCCCGCCGATCTGCCAGTCATTCAAATCAATGAGCCTTGGCGATGGACCAATACGCCCGATGCAGCGGCAGAGGTGTTTCGCCATAGGCTGATCTATGTCGCCGATCCGAAGCGCGATCATGCCGATCTGGTGAAGACGAAGTTTGGCTCTGTAATGCCCTGCGCCGCCGTTACGCGCGGGCGGGGGGCAAACGTCATCGAGACATATGCAAC
>DATJDE010000285.1:0-2221 GCA_035497595.1 Rhizomicrobium sp.
CCTGTTTCACCAGATCGGGGCCGCCCGCGGTTTGGGTGGCGGTGAGTTGTTCCTGGCTCAGCGCCGTGATGGCGATGGGAACTGTCTGCACATCCTGGCCGCCGAGTTTGGAAGAGGTGACGGTGACGGTTTCGACCGACGCTCTGCCCACGGGCGCGGCTTGCGCCAGCTCAATGGGCATGGGCAGTGCGCTTTGCACATCGCGGCTGATACCGATGGCGCCCGAAGCATCGCGGCGCATGACAAAGCCGGTGCCATTGAGAATACGGTTCAGCGCATCGCCGGCGGTGAGATCACCGCTGGCGCCGGGGGATTTTATGCCCTGCACGGCGCCGTTGGCATAGATCAGCGCGGCGCCGGTTTGCTTGGCATAGGCATCGAGCGCGGATTTGAGTTCGCCGCGCGGAATGTTGAATTCGCCCGCGATGACCGGACCGCCCGCAAAGATGGCGGCGGCGCAGGACGCCAGAAGAAGATGTGTTTTACGGATTGGCATTGGTTCCCCCCAGATGCGGCGATGGCCGCGGATAATTATTGCGAGATCAGAATTTCGTTTCCGGCATGGCGGACTTTGAGGCCCAGCACGCCTTGTGCGACACGGGTGAAGGCCGCCACATCCTTTGCCGGGAAGGTGCCGCCGATGCCGATGGCGGATGCCGCCCCCGGCGCGATCACCAGACGGGTGGTGTTGTAGCGATTGAATTCTTCCGCCACCTGAGACAGGGGCGTGTTGTCGAAGATCAGCAGGCCGTGGCGCCAGCCCAGCCTGTCGGTCAGCACGCGCTCTTTTTGCTTGGTGACGGAGAGCGAATTGGGTGTGGCGACCACGACATCGCCCGGCATGAGAAGCGCGGAGCGTGCGGTTTTGCGGCCGACATTTTCGTCATATTGGGCGCTGCCTTCGACAAGGGCGACTTCCAGCCGCGCTTTATCGCGGCGGACGAAGAATTTTGTGCCCAGATCGGTGATGCGGCCGTTGGCGGCGATCACCACGAAGGGGCGCGTTGCATCGTGGGTGACGGTGAAATAGGCCTCACCCCGGTCGAGCCAGACTTTGCGCTGGTTCGCGGTTTCGTGGACGCGGACAACGGTGTTGGTGTTCAGCTCGATGGTCGAGCCATCGCGCAGGGTGATCAGCTGCTGGCCGCCGACGGGGGCGTGATAGGTTTCGTTCTTGTCCGGCGGGGTCCAGACCATGCTGGCCGGGATGCCGACCACAGCGATGGCCGCCAGAGCTGCCGCACAGCGGATCAGCATTGGCAGAAAACGGCGGCCCATTTGCGCGACATGGCGCACGCGCCCGCGTTGTTGGAGCGCATCCAGCCGATCCGCCCTGCCCCATGTGGCTTCGAGGCGCCAGAAGGCGGTGCTGTGGGCGAAGGACTGGTTCAGCCAGGCTTCGAGTTCGGCGGCATCGGCTTGGCTCCAGCCTTCACCATCGCGCTGGCGGACCAGCCATTGCGCGGCGCGTTCTTCGATCTGGCGCGCATCGGGCGCTGTGTTTTGCGCGGCGTTCATGGCTTGCTCCCGAGATCGGTCGGCGGGCCATAGAGAATGTCGGCCAGCGCGCGCACGCCCTGGGTGAGTTGTTTTTCGATGGTTTTCTCGGCGAGGCCGAGGCGCTGGGCGATTTCGCGGCGGGAGAGGCCCTCGATCTTGCGCATCACGATGGGGGCGCGCAGGCGGCGGGGCAGTTTGTCGAGGGCAGCGGCGAGGCGGCGCAATTCTTCGCGCGCCATCAGATTCTGATCGGGGCCGGGATCGTCTGTCGCAATGTTGAGGGCATCGAGATTTTCCACCGCTTCGATGGAGACGATGTGTTCGCGGCGCACCCGGTCGATCAGCAGATTGCGCGCCACGGTGAGCACGAACGGTTTGGCCGGATGGGGGATTTGCTGCATTGCTGCATCGCACACGCGCATATAAACGTCCTGCCGCAGATCTTCGATGTCCGCCCGGCTGCGGCCGCTGCGCCGGAGAAACTGCACCAGCAGCGGCTCCAACGGCAGAACCTCGCGCACGAACCACGCTTTGACTTCGGATGTGGCCGACCCTGGACCAAGCGTCGCCATGCCGCGATCGGTTTCCGGTGTTTCGGCCATTTCCCCGCTTGCGCCCTTGGTGAGGGTTTCGAGCTTATGCCCACACCTGATTAAACGAATGGGCAAAGGCACTCCCCCCCGTTGGTGGTGACGATTTATTTTGAAATTTTGTTGCGGGG
>DATJDE010000286.1:0-2677 GCA_035497595.1 Rhizomicrobium sp.
GCTCAAGCATGCGCTCATGGGTTGGTGGTGCGAGTACTATTTCTTCTACGTGAAGCTCAAGGACATTGAGTTCCATCTCGGCACCAACTTCGTTGATCAGATGGTGACTGATCCGGCGAACTACAATCCGGCCGCGCTTCGTGCGGCGGCTGATCCGAAGTTCTACCACCCTGCCGGTGGTACGCCCTGGCTGAAATATGCCATGCAGACGGTCGTCGAGTATTTCTTCCGTGATCAGGGCGAGGATTGGGACGTCGCTACGCTCGACGGTCTCCCTCTTCAACAGATTGCTCAACGCAATTGGACGGATAGTCTCACGCTCGACGCCAACCTGCGCGAGGCGGAGCGTGATGTTGATATGGACCTGAATGCCGATGGGAAAACCACGGTTCAGGAAATGCTCAACGCGCAGGAACACTGGACGGGCGGCAACAGGCGGCGCTCGGCGCTGGCGAGTACCTTGCTCGCGTGCCTCGAACTGGCGCGCGACGGCAAAATCGATATCCGGCAATTGAAGGCGTTTGACGAGGTCTATGTAAAGGACCGCAGCACGCCACGTGCGGAGGCTATGCCATGAACCGGGCAGTTCGTTTGGTTGAGATCACGGAAGATATGACACAGCAGGATGTAGAGATCGAAATCGACGTCGAGGCCAAAGCCGGCGCCGAAACGGAGAATACCGACGCGCTTGGCAAGGCTGTTGCCGACGCAGTGGCTGAGGCGGAAGCAGCGGCCGAAGGCGAGGCTGTCACGCAAGCGGCTGCCGACGATGTGGCCGAAGATCTGGCGGATGACGCGCATGGGCCGGAGCGGGCGGCTGAGCATTTGCGCATGGTGGAGGCGCTGTTGTTCGCCTCCCCCGAACCACTGGACGAGAAGGCGCTGGC
The DNA here is from genome assembly GCA_035497595.1 of Rhizomicrobium sp. Classification (GTDB taxonomy): domain Bacteria; phylum Pseudomonadota; class Alphaproteobacteria; order Micropepsales; family Micropepsaceae; genus Rhizomicrobium. The sequence continues at coordinate 888 of DATJDE010000286.1, forward strand.
GAGCACGCTGCCGGAGGGCGCGGACCTGAAAGGGCTGCTGGCCGAGCTTCAGGGAATTTATCAAGGGCGGGGTGTAACCCTCGTGAACGTCGCGGGAAAATGGCAATTCAGGACCGCGCCGGATCTGGCCTTTTTGCTGCGCCGGGAGAAGCCGGAACAGCGCCGCCTTTCGCGCGCCGCCATCGAGACGCTGGCGATCATTGCCTATCACCAGCCGGTGACGCGCGCCGAGATCGAGGATATTCGCGGTGTGGCGCTGTCGAAGGGCACGCTGGATGCGCTGATGGAAGTGGGCTGGATCAAGTTTCGCGGCCGCCGCCGCACGCCGGGGCGGCCTGTGACCTATGGCACGACCGAGGCATTCCTCATCCATTTCGGGCTCGAGAATGTGAACCATCTGCCGGGCATGGATGAGTTGAAGGCGGCTGGCTTTCTGGAGGCGATGCCGCCTTCGGGCATGGACGTGCCGAGCCCGAGCGATGAGCTGGCGCCCGATGAAGATCCCTATACCGGCGAGGAAGATGGCGACGCGTTGTTGCCGCTTCAGATTGACCCGGAATGAGACAGGATCGGCGCATTTAAGACCATACGGCCAACCGGGCGTTAAGCCGGGTTCGTTTAGGCTACCGGGTGTTTGAGCCGGTGGCCGATGTATACTGATCGTTCTGTGCGATACCTGAATGCGCTGGGCAATGCCTCGACCAGCCGCGTGCTGAACCTCATGGCGATTGCCCATGAGCATGGCGCCGAGAACGATTATCGCGGACGGCCGCTGTTCCGCTCCCCCGCGATGAATGCGGCCATTGTGCTGAAGCATCGGGTGCGGGCCGATGAGAGCTATCTCTTCGTGTCACCGCGTTCGGTCGCGACCAAGGTGATCGTGCCGTTCGATCTTTCCGATTTGCGGCTCGGCGGGCGGTCGTTTTTCTTCGAGCAGCGCGGCTTCAAGGAGGCGATGCAGCAGATCGGCAATTATCGCGAAGGGGCGATGGAGCAGGATCTTGCGGTGTTGAAGCTGATCGATGCGGTGCCCTCGCTCGATCCGTTTTTGTTGCGTGAGCATATGCGCAATCACCATCTCGACATCGCCGATTGCTATTTCTCCATTTCGGCGGCGGATCAGGCGCGGATGTATGACTATGTCTCGGGCAATATACGCGGGCTGATCCAGCTTGCGGGGCTGGGGGGACGGGAGTCTTCGACCGCGCGGCTGGTTTCGGCGCTGCTATCTACCGAGGTGGATGAGAAGCTGGCCCCGTTGCGCGCCACGCTAATGCTGGACGGCGATGCGTTTCGCGAAGGCGTGTTCAGCTGGCGCGGCTTTCTCTACTACAAATGGTGCATGCAGAATTTCTGGGCCGACTTGCGCGACACCATTGCCGAATTGCGGGCGATGAAGGCGGGCGGCGCTTTGAGCCCGGAATATGCGACCTACATCAACGCGTCCAAGGTCCGCATCATCGATTGCGTGCGCCAGACGGGCGTGGATGTGAGTACGGCGCTGCGGGTCTATGACAAGGCCTATGGGCGGCTGATCGAGCATGGCGATCCGACGGCGTTCCGTGATTTTCTGCTGGGCGCACCTGCGATGTTTCTCTCCATCGGCGAGAAAATGGGCGCGATCTCGCATATCTCGAGCTTCTGGCGCTATCGTTTTCCGCGCGGACATTCTGGCCGCGCCGACGCCGAAGAACTGGTGACGATTTTTCAGGATTTCGAGGCGGGCTTCGGCTTGCAGAGCAACCCGGTTTCGGGCTGGGCGGCTTAAGGCCTTTCTCAATCGTCCAGTT
>DATJDE010000287.1:0-5076 GCA_035497595.1 Rhizomicrobium sp.
ACGCGACGGCAACGGCCGGATCGGTTGTGACGGAAATGGCCTGTGTGCCGATGCCGCGGATCTGGATACTGTAACCGCTGAAATTTGTTTTGGTGAAAGTGAGGTTTGGCACCTGTTTCACCAGATCTGGACCGCCTGAGGTTTGCGTGGAGGTTAATTGCTCCTGGCTCAATGCGGTGATTGAGATGGGGATGCTTTGCACATCGGCGCCGCCCAGTTTGGACGAGGTGACGGTGACGGTTTCAACGCTGCGAGGTGCGGGCGCTGCCTGAGCAAGCCGAAATTCTTCCAGGCCCGATTGCAGACCGCTGGACTGAAGGGGCCGGACGATCGCGACGGCCCCGTCTTCACGGTGTCTAATCAACCCCGTGCCGGACAGGATACGGGTCAGCGCATCGTCCGCCGAAAGATCGCCTTTCACGCCCCTGGATTTGAGCCCCCTCGTCGCCTCTACGGGCACGAAGAGTTGAACGCCGCTTTGCGCCATATACGCCCGCAAAGCGCTATCCATGTCGCCTGCCGGAATGTCGAAGCTGGCGGCAAAAGCTTGGCCCGCAAGACAGACTATGCTTGTTCCGACCATGGCGGCGACTTTTATAGTACTCTTACGCATTGGTCCCCCTTCTCTATGCAAATGATGGCCCGTTGTGGGCCGCTATACCTTCTTGCGCGACATGACGATCTCGTTGCCGCGCTTTTCGATGCTGAGTCCGAATGCAAATTTCGCCATGGTCGTGAACGGACCGATGCTGCCGGCGTCGAATATCCCGTTGATCCGCAAGCTGGCGATGCTGGGTTCTATGGTGAGCTTGTTACTGTTGTAACGATTGAATTCAGCTGCCGCTTCCGCCAGCGTCGCGTTATTGAAAACGAGCTTTCCTTGCCGCCAGGCAAGGCCTTCGGCGATCGTATTTTCGGGTACTTTTGCGACGGACATCGAATTTGGTGTCGCGACAGCGACGTCACCCGGCATTAGGTCTGTGGCGTGATGCTGGATAGCCGAACTGACGGTTTCAAGGCGCGCAAGCCCTTGGACGAGCGTCACCTTGAGACGGTCGCCAGACGTTTGGACGGTAAATTGCGTGCCCAGATCGACGATACGATGGCCGACTGCGAATACGGAGAATGGTCGCGACGCGTCATGATGGACATCGAAGAACGCCTCACCATGTTTCAATGAAACAGAGCGCTGCCAAAAACCCATACGCACGCCAATGGAAGAATTGGTATTGAGTTCAACACGGGAACCATCGGACAATGAAATGCTGGCGCGCTGGCCGACAGCCGTTGTGAACACGCGTTCCTGAATGGACCAACTATACAACCCGCCAACGGCAACACTGAGGACCACACAAGCAACAGCCGCAAAGCGGATAATCGGCCACGCATCCTTGGTGGTGGCCGTTCGTGTCGGGCGCATCCCGCCAGGCTTGAGGGCCGCCAGACGTTCCGCCCGGCTCCATCCGGCCTTGAGCCGCCAATAGGCGGCCAGATGATGCGGAGACAGTGCGAGCCACGCATCAAGCGCAACCTGTTCTTCATCACTCCAGCCGGGATTCTCTCGCCGCAGGATCCATTCCGCGGCTTGATCACCGATAGGCTCGACTGGCGTATTCTCTTCCCCACTCATGCCGTTTCTCCGGCCGGGGGCGAAGAACCGTAGAGGCTATCCACCAGTAACTGCATGCCCTTTTTCAGATGGCGCGAAACGGTTGTTTCATCGAGATTTAGCCGCACGGCGATTTCACGTCCCGCAAGGCCCTCAATGCGGGCCATCATCACCACCTCACGGCACCGTGGCGGCAGCCGATCGATCGCCTCGCGCAGGTGCCGTAGCTCGTCGCGCGCTATGACGATCCGATCGGGTGGTGGGGCCTCGCTGGCGAGACCAAGTTTTTCCATGTCCGAAATCGTGTCCATGGGGACCACGCGCTCGCGACGCATGCGATCGACCAAAATGTTGTGGGCGATGGCGAAGACAAGCGGCTTGGTGGGATCCGGAATCTGCTTTTGGGCCGTCGCGATTAACTGAGCGTAGATATCCTGCCGCAGGTCGGCTGCCTCGCCGGAGTTGCGATAGGATGAGCGCAAAAATCGCATCAAAGATGCCTCCAAGGGCAGTACCTCACGTACAAACCAAAGTTCGACCTCGGGCGCAGGCACCATTTGTGCAGCGTCCTCTGGTTTGCCGCCTCGGCAGTGTGTATCCCGCGTTTCCGTCAAAATCCCCGGCCTTTGGGGCTTCTTGTCACGTCTCAGTGTGTAGATCGAACGAGCCCGGCCAAACTTGTATGGCGGAGCCATTCTTTTTCACTGAGGGAGAGATTGTTCTCTATTTGCAAGAAGCTTGCGACGGCTCGCCGGCTCCAGAGTTCGAATGTTTCGACCGGATCTCGCCTGCCAAGACCATATGGCCCATCAGAGCGCCTCGTCACTTACTAATTGCCCCGAGGCTCACCCCATATACCGCGCGACGTCCCGGAACGCCGTAGGGCAGCACTGGCCCTCTCTGGGCCGGGAGATGAATCTGGTGGTGAGGGCGATCAGCTCGAGCCGGGCGTCCGGACACGTCGTGACAAGCCCAAGCACGGCACCACCCGATGCCTAGTTAGTGGCTGTACGTGCCCTCGAGGTTTGAGCAACTGCGCTAACAATTTCGTCAAGCATCGTTTACACAAACGATGAGCTTGCCCAGAAACATTTCCGTCAAGCTCTCGGAAGCGTTCCACCAATCAAATGAAAATAAATTCAGTTCATCATGGCAGACAAGATAGCGCTCAAGGCGTGCTTACGCACCTTGCCGGATGCCGTAAGCGGAAATTCTTCCATCGCTAAAGAAAAAATGTGTTTTGGAATTTTGAATGCGGATAACTCGCGGCGCAGCGCTTGGCGGATCTCCCCTTCGTCAAAGAGAGCTGCCGGCTCCATCTCCACCCCTGCGACAAGCGTGATGCCATCGCCAGGTGACTCAAGCCCGACCACGGCGGCGCGAACGATGTTTGGCATTGCCATCAGGCAGGCCTCAACTTCCGCAGGCGCAACATTGGCCCCGCGCACTTTCAGCATTTCCCCCATGCGGCTATGAAAATTTATATAGCCTTGCTCATCCATTTTCCCAAGATCGCCGGAGGCATAGAAGCCGTCTGGCGTGAATGTGTCCGCGTTCTCCCGCTTGTAGAGACCGTTCATCAAGCAATATCCTGCAACTTGGATTTCACCGATCTCGCCTCGCTTCACCGGCGTTCCCGTTGCAGGATCAACAATGCGTATGCGCACCCCGGGCATGGGTCGGCCGCAAGCGCCCACCAGATCCGGTGCGATCAAAGTCTCCGCGGGAATGGATGTGTGGGCCGCCAGCGTTTCCGTCATGCCGTAGCTGCGTGGCATACGATCGATTAGCTGCTGAACTGGAAGGGGTACTCTTCTGGCACGTTCCGCATTGAGAAAGTGAAGTCCATCCGCGCCACTCTTCGCAAAAGCTGCGCATTCAAGCGACGTGATGAACACTTCATACCCGGACGCCTTGAGCGTGGCATCGGATACCAGCGACTTCAGCCAAGGGAGATTTCCGCAAGCCGCAGTGGCGCCTTCATCTTTGATCAGCCTGAGCACGCCTTTGGCGCTGTTATCATCGGGGGTTAAGAGGCAAATACCCCGCAGCAGAGATTGGAACAGTGTCGCGGCAAGGTCTGCAACCCAGAAATGCGGGCGAGCACCAATTAGCCGCTCACCGTCAAGCCCGACAGTCCAATAGCGGTGAGCTTTTTGCCAGCTATGGCGCAGCATAGCTGCATGGGTGTGCACAACGCCCTTTGGATCGGCGCTACTCCCCGAGGTAAAAATTATGCAGAGAAGATCACTCGGAACGACTGATTCTTCGACGTTGCGAAGAACAGTGTCATCAATGTCGGGCCATTCGGCGGCAGAATCCGAAAGGGCTTGCGCGCCCTGCCCCGCCCAGCCTTTATCACAATTGCCCCAGATCAAGATCGAGCGCAGGTAGGGAGCATCGCGCAATACAAGCCGACCGGCCCGCTGCCCCTCGAGGTCCGGAAATGCGGCTTCAAGCCGTTCAACATAGTTGTTGGTCAGATAGTGAGCACTAGCCAGCAGAAGCTGGAAGTCGCCGTGTTTCAATACCCACTGAAGTTCGCGTGCCTTGAACAGCGTGCTCAATGGCGCGACAACCGCGCCGATGCGCGCTGCTGCCAAAAAGGCAACCGTGAAATCCGGACCGTCTGGCATCAGCAAGGCGATGCGAGAACCCTTGCCAATTCCGCGCGCTAATAATCCGCGCGCAAAAAGCGACGAGCGCGCATCAAGCTCTTCATAGGTTATTCTTGAATTTCCACGAATTTGCGCGTCGCGCGCCCCATACTGCCTGCATATCCAACCGATCATTGCCGCAACAGTGGGCGTGAAAGGCGGCTCCAGGCGAGGCTGGGTATTGTCGAAAACACTATCCATGCAAATTCGCTAACTTACACCGAGGGCACACGCAGAACATTCGCTGGCCATCATCAAAATCAGGCATGCGTGAACGTGGCCAGATGACGCAGCAACCAGCCACCTTCAACATCACAGCTTATATTGCAGCGTGACACCAAACATCCGTGGGCGATTCCAGGCAGCAAAGGTACCGCTCGCTGACTCGTTGAAATATGTGATCAAATCTGTATCGCCCACATTTGTGACATAAGCCGTCAGCTTGAGATGACCATCCGGTAATTCCCATCCCGCGCTCAGATTCACAATCGAATAATCGCCCGTTCCGTAGCTGTTATTGGCGTTGAACCAATAATTCGAACTGAAGAACACATCACCCGCCAGCACAATCCGCCCACCATCCGATAATGGAATGGCGTAGCTGCTGGCCAGGTTCATCGTCCAGAGAGGTGTCTTGGGCAGAGCATTGCCTGTCGCGTCATAGGCGGCATTCGTGAAATTACCGACATAGGTCGGCGTACCGTTGAGTGTCACCAGTTGAGCAGAAGCGCCCGTATCGGATGCGACGAACGGCCGATAGACGATAGCGTTTGGAAAATTGTCGAAACGCGAATGGGTATATGTCACCCC
>DATJDE010000288.1:0-2731 GCA_035497595.1 Rhizomicrobium sp.
CAGTAACGCAGCTGCAATAGCCCGCCCGATACCGCGCGTTGCGCCTGTGACAAGCGCGCGTTTGCCTTTGAGGCGTAAGTCCATGGTCGTCTCCTGAAGTTTAGGTGTTGAGTGTTGCGGGGGCCGCGGCAACCGCGGCCATGCTGGTTGTGAGCGTGCGCAACGGGCGCAGCGTCCAGGCGATAAGGATGGCGGCGATCGGTAACGTGATGGCCGCAACGCCTGCCAGCGAATAGCGCAGCAGACTTTCGTCCGCGAAAACATAATCCGTGAGCACGCCAATCAGCAGTGGCCCGAAGCCGAGCCCCACAAAGTTGATGACGAACAGGAACATGGCGGTCAATTGTCCGCGCATCCGGTTGGGCGCGATCAGCTGGATAGCTGTGCCCGCAAGCGGGTAGGGCGAGCTTGCAAAAAAGCTCAGCGGCGCCAGCAGGCACAATGCGACGGTCGGATTGGGCGAAAGCGGCGCTGCCACGGCGAATGGAATAAGGCAGATACAGCCGATCAACGCGGTGCGCAGGCTCGCATCCTTGTGACCTTTGGCGGACAGGTAATCCGAAAAGGCACCGGCGGCAAGCGCGCCTGCGGGTGCGAATATCAGCATGATCGTGCCATAGATCAGGCCGACTTCGGCAGTGCTCCAGCCATAGGTGCGGATCAGGAAAGTGGGCGTCCAGGCCTGCATGCCATAGCCGAACAGGGTGAGCGCGCTGAAGCTGGCGAAGATGCCAATGAGAACGCGCCGGTTCGCCAGAACGAACTGGAAGACTTCCCCATAGGTTGCTTGAGCTCCAATTTTTTCGCCCGCCCGCACGCCAAGCCGTGCGGGTTCGCGCACTGTGAGCATGATGAGTAGCGAAACAAGCAGGCCCGGTGCTGCCACAAACAGAAATGCGGCGCGCCAGGCTTGCGTATCGCCCAGCAGGGGAAGGTGTACCACCCCGGCATTGCCAATGAACCCGACAACGGAACCGCCCGCAATCAGCGCCAGCCCGGCGCCTATGAACGATCCCATTACAAAGATGCTGGTTGCGCGCGCGATCATGTGCTTTGGCACCAGATCGGGGATCATCGCATAGCTTGACGGGTAAAGCGTGGCTTCGCCCGCCCCAACCCCGATGCGGCAGAGAAAAAGGCCCATATAGCCGCGCGCCAGCCCGCACATCGCCGTCATCACGCTCCACACAGCGATGCCTGTGGCAAGAACGGTGCGCCGTGAGGCGCGGTCCACGAGCCGCCCGATGGGCAGGCCAAGCGTCGCGTAGAATACCACAAAGGCCACGCCCTGCAGCGTGGCAATCTGCGTATCTGAAATCGAAAGGTCGTGCTTGATCGGCTCGACCAGCAGGTTCAGCAGAAATCGGTCTACGCTGGAAAGCACATTGGCAAGCGCCAGAACGCCGATGACATACCAAGCGTTCCATCCCGCACGGGGGGACTTCTCGTCCGTCATACCGAAATCTCCCGCGTCCGGCGCCCTCTTGCGGAGCTGCCCGATTATTCGCGCAAGCAGCTTCACGCATCGCCCGGCAGGCGTCAATTGTTTTTGGCAGATGTGTAAACTTTTATTACCCCCGTGCCGGCCAACGATTTCAGGTATCCATGTGCCTATCATCGCTTGACATAGTTTTTGGCAAGTGTGTAAAGAAGTTGAAGCTAGGCCTTGCAGCCCAAAAGCTCCTTTGAAAAACCTAAAGGGAGAGACATGCAGTTTACCCGGGAACAATTGCTCGACGCCTATCATCGGATGGCTCGCATCCGTGCGTTCGAGGATCGTGTCAGCATCGAATTCTCCAACGGCAACGTGCCGGGCTTCGTGCATCTCTATGCGGGGCAGGAAGCGTCCGGCGTCGGCATCTGCCTCGGGCTCGGCGATGATGACTGGATCGGATCGACCCATCGCGGACATGGCCACTGCATCGCAAAAGGTTGCGATGTGAAAGGCATGATGATCGAGATATTCGGCAAGGAGGGCGGGCTCTGCCGCGGCAAGGGCGGCTCCATGCATATCGCCGACCTTTCAAAAGGCATGTTGGGCGCCAATGCCATTGTCGGCGGCAATCCGCCCCTGGTTATTGGCGCAGCGCTGACGGCAAAAACGCTGAAGACCGGCAAGCTGGCCGTCTCCTTCACCGGCGATGGCGGTTCCAACCAGGGCACGACCTTCGAAGCGATGAACCTTGCGGTCGTTCTCAAGCTGCCGGCAATTTTCGTGCTGGAAAATAACGGTTATGGCGAAGGCACAGGCGTTTCCTATCATTGCGGCGCAAAAGATCTGGCCTCGCGCGCGGCCGCGTTCGGCATGCCCGCGGTAACGGTGGACGGCACCGACTTTTTCGCGGTCGCCGAAGCCATGCGCGATGCGGCCGAACGTGCCCGCAGCGGCGGTGGCCCCACCGCGATCGAAACAACCTGCCTGCGCTTTTACGGGCATTTTGTTGGCGATCCGCAGCTTTACCGCTCCAAAGCTGAAATCAAGGCGGCGCGTGAAAACGATCCGCTCATCAAATTCCGCCTCAGGGTCGTCGCCGGAGCTTTGCTCGATGCAGCGCAACTTGACGCCATTGACCGCGACGTCGCCGCAGAAATCGAAGAAGCCGTCGTCGCAGCAACCAGTGCGCAATGGCCATCGCCCGCCGAACTCGAGCGCGATGTTTACGTCCAGTACTGAGCCGTCGATTTAAGGAACGTGCGTCATGCCGAAGAAAAGCTATCGCCAGGCCATCAA
>DATJDE010000289.1:0-6993 GCA_035497595.1 Rhizomicrobium sp.
GTACCATCAAGGGCTATACGGTGCGGTTGTCGGCTGCCGCCGCAACGCGCAATTTTCGCGCGGTGGTGATGATGGAAATCGACGCACGCCATGGTGATGCCGTGACGGCGGAATTGCGCAAAGTCAGCGAGGTGCGCTCACTGCGCGCCGTCTCGGGCGCGTATGACATGATGGCGGTGGTGGAAACCGATACGGCCAATCGCATGGATGAAGTGCTGGACGAGATTGGCAAACTGAGCGGCGTGGCGCGCACCGTTTCGTCCATCATCCTGTCGGAGAAGTTTTCGCGCTGAGCCGCGCTGCGCTGATTTTGCGGATGGTGAGCCCTGCGCCTTCGAGCGCGGCCCGGATATCTTCGGCATGGGCCGCGTCACGGGCTTCGATCACCATGCCCAGATCGGCGGATTTGGCGGGCATGTCTGTCATCATGCGGTTGTGGGAAACTTCGAGAATGTTGCCGCCTGCCTGCCCCACCAGTGTCGCCACTTTCGCAAGCAGGCCGGGCCGATCCTCGATTTCGACCACCACTGACAGGATGCGCCCCTCGCGCGCCATTTCGCGCAGGATCACATTCGACAGCAGGCGCATGTCGATATTGCCGCCGGACAGAACGATGCCGACATTTTTGCCGCGAAAGATTTCCGGCTGGCTGAGCACGGCAGCGCAGGCTGCGGCCCCCGCCCCTTCCACCACCGTTTTTTCGATTTCGAGCAGGCAGGCGATGGCCCGTTCGATCTCTTCTTCGCTGACGAGCAGAATGTCTTTGACGGTTTGGGCAATGATTTGCCGGGTGAGATGGCCCGGTTCTTTCACCGCAATGCCCTCGGCAATGGTTTGACCGGAGCAGGCAAGGTCTTGACCGCGGAGCGCGCCCAGCATGGATGGATAGCGCGCGGCCTCGACACCATAAATCTCGATGCCGGGCTTGAGCGCGGATGCCGCGATGGCCATGCCGCTGATCAACCCGCCGCCGCCGACGGGCACGACCAAAATATCGAGGTCCGGCGCATCGGCCAGAAGTTCGAGGGCGACGGTGCCCTGCCCGGCGATCACCATCGGGTCGTCATAGGGGTGGATGAAGGTGAGCTTTTCTGTGGTGGCGATGGCGAAGGCGCGGTTAAAGGAATCGGTCAGCGAGGGGCCATCGAGGATGACATGGGCGCCGAAATCACGCGTGTGTTTGACTTTGTTGAAGGGCGTGCCTTCGGGCATCACGATGGTGGCGGGGATGCCCAGGCGCCCTGCGTGATAGGCGACGCCTTGGGCGTGATTGCCCGCGCTCATCGCGACGACACCGGCTTTGCGCTGTGCCGGCGTGAGGGAGAGCAGCTTGTTCAGCGCCCCGCGTTCCTTGAACGAGGCGGTGAATTGCAGGTTTTCGAACTTCAGATGGATGGTGCAACCGGCCAGTTTCGACAGGGTGCGCGAGGTGTGGGTGGGGGTGTGCGCGACCGCGCCTTCGATGGCGGCGGCGGCGGCGCGGACATCTTTGAGCGTGAGGGGCAGAGGGGCGGCATTTTTCATGGGAAATACGCCTTGCGGCTGGTAGCAGCGGACGGATTTGAACCGCCGACCAAGGGATTATGATTCCCCTGCTCTACCGCTGAGCTACGCTGCCGAAAACCAGCCGAGGCGCGGGATTTAAGGGTGGGGTCCGGACCTGTCAAGGCGAGCGGGTCAGGCGGCCCGAACGGCTGGCTGGCCTTGCGTTATCCAGCCGCCGCCAAGCACGCGGCTGCTGGCGGGCGCATAAAAGACGCAGGCCTGACCGGGGGCCACCGAATCTTCGGCAACGGCCAGTTCCACTTCGGCGGCGCGGTTGGGCAGCGCGGTGACGCGGGCCATCACCGGCGGGCGCAAGGAGCGAACTTTTACGGCACATTCGACCACCGCATCATGGGGGGCGAGCCAGTTCACATCGCGCAAGGTGATGGTGGCCACCCGCAAGGCCTCACGCGGGGCGACCACGACGCGGGCGTTTTTGGCATCCAGCCGCAGGACAAAGAGAGGCTCTTCATTGCCCGACAGGCCCAGGCCTTTGCGCTGGCCGATGGTGAAATGCATCACCCCGTCGTGGCGGCCAAGAACGCGGCCTTCCTGATCCACGATATCGCCGGGCATTGCCGCATCCGGGCGCAGTTTTTCCACCACCGAGACGTAGCGGCCCTGCGGGACAAAGCAGATATCCTGACTATCGGGCTTATTGGCGACGCCGAGGCCGAGTTCGTGGGCGATGGCGCGGACCTCGGACTTTTCCATATCGCCCAGCGGAAAGCGCAAATAAGACAGTTGTTCCGCCGTGGTGTTGAACAGGAAATAGCTCTGATCGCGCGTGGTATCGACGGCGCGGTGCAGTTCGGCCCCGTTGGCGCCCTCTATCCGGCGGACATAGTGGCCGGTGGCGAGCGCATCGGCGCCAAGCTCCCTGGCGGTCTCCAGAAGATCGGCGAATTTGACCTTGCTGTTGCACTGGACACAGGGAATGGGGGTTTCGCCTTTGGCGTAACTGTCGGCGAAATCCTGCATCACCGCTTTTTTGAAGCGGGTTTCATAATCCAGCACATAATGGGCGATGCCCAATTGTTCGGCGACGCGGCGCGCATCGTGAATATCCTGCCCGGCGCAGCAGGCGCCTTTTTTCTGGATCGCCTGGCCGTGGTCGTAAAGCTGCAAGGTGACGCCCACAACATCGTAACCGGCGCGGGCAAGCAGCGCCGCGGTGACCGAGGAATCCACGCCGCCGGACATTGCCGCGACGATGCGGGTTTTATGCGGGGGGTTGGGGGCGGGCGGGCTCATGGGGCTGGCGTATAAGCCCCTGCCCCGGCCCGGGCAAGGTTTCAGGCGGCCCGGAGCGTTTTCCGCCGAAGTGCCGCCTAAGTTGCATGTGCGGTTCGGCGTAAGAAAGAGCGACAATTCAAGATGCTAGAGCGCCAAGAGATTCAATGAAGATGAATCGCGCTTTAGCGGGTCGGCAGGTAGTTCAGGAGCGTGATCTGGCTGAGTTGGGCGGTTACTTGCACCGCTGCCTGTAGCGCCACCTGGTTCTGGTTCAACTGGGTCAGTGCGGTTCCCATATCGACATCTTCGAGATTGGTCACAAAACCCTTGAACAGGGTGGAGGACGCATCCTGCTGATCGACGACGCTATTGAGCTGGTTGAAAACGAGGCCATTGGCGGCGGCCTGATTGTTGAGGACGCGGTTGGTCGATTGGGCGGCCTGGGTCTGTGCGGTCAGAAAATCGGACTGGGTAGGATCGAGCCGGGCCTTGAAGGGGCCATCGGCGCCGCTATCGAATTTGGCGATGTCTGCCAGCGACTGGAACAATTGGGTGCCGAGATCGGAGGCGAGTTTGCCCACCTCGATGGTCTGGCCGCCGCCGACATTGACCGATTTCTTGATCGTGCCGTTGGAGAAGGCATCGGAGACATTTCCAAGAGCGGCCAGGTCGCCCAGCGTACTGACATTCACCGGCTCGGTGGTGTCGCGTTCGCCGCCATAGAGATAGTTGCCGTTGGCATCCTTGGAATTCAGAATCTGCTTGGCCTGATCGAAGATGCTTTGGGCCTGTGTCATCAGGGTGGAGGCGTCGTCTTCGGCCATCGCTTTGGTGACGGCCTGACGCAACTGATCGGCGAGATTGGCGAGCGAGGTGATCTGCGTATCCTGAAGATCGGCCTGGTTGGCGGCGAGTTTGGTGGACGAGCTGATGGCATCGGCCTGCACTTTGGCGGAGCGGGCCGCTTCGAGCACGGCGGTCTTGTCGCCCATACCGGCATAGGTGGTGGCGACCTTGCCGCTGGCGACCTGTTGCTGCGACGTATTGAGCTTGGTTTCGTTCTGCAGCAGTTGGGACAGCAGCAGCTGGGCCTGATTGTTGGTGGCGACGCGGCCGATCATCTTTTCGACTCCTATTGAATTTGCAGCAGCGTGTCGTAGAGCTGGCCGACCACGGACAGCATGCGCGCGCCTGCGGCATAGGCTTGCTGGTAGCTCATCAGATTGGTCAATTCTTCGTCGAGATTGACGCCCGAGGTTTGCGCCTGACGGCTTTGGGCTTCGGCAAAACGATCGGCCTGTGCGGTGGCGTTTGCGGTGACGGCTCTGCTGCGGGTGGCCACGTCTTGATAAAAGGAGGCCGCATAATCGCCCAGCGTGGCGGACTGGGCGCCGAGATTGCCGATGCGGGCGAAGGACAAATCCTTCGATTGCAGGTTTTGCAGCGCGAGCAGGCCGCGATTGTCGCCTGAACCGGCAATCGGATCGCCTGCTGCGCTTGTCGCGGTGATGTTCGCCTGCGCGAAAGGCAGCCGCGAGGGGCTGGCGGCAAATTCGGGATTGACCTGAAAGCCGGTGGCCAGCAACGCCTTCTGGTTGGCCCCAACGCCAAACAGTGCGGAAAAGCTCATGCCGGTCGTGCCGCGCTGTGTCGTGTCGTTGTTCACGTCGAGGCGATAGCCGGAATATTGCGCGGCGGGCTTGATTGACAGCGCGCCATCGCTGCCCAGCGTGGCGGTGGCGGCGCCGCCGAAGGCGGTGTTGATGGCGGTGACGACATCGCCCACCGACATGCCAGCGGTGATGTTCACCGCGGCCTGTTTGGCGATGTTGCCGTTTGCATCCTTCAATGTGAAGGCGAGCGCGCCGCCGGCTGCGAAGCCGCTGTCGTCGCCTGCCGTGAGACCGGTGGCGGTGAGCGCAGGGGCGCCGGAGCGGAAGATATCGTTCAGGCCGAAGAAATTGGAGAGGCCCGCGCCGCCGCGGCTGGCGGGGCTTGTCGCATCATCCTGCACGACGATGCCGTTGTTGCCTGTCGCGGAGACGGTGAGCACGCCGCTGGTGAAGCTTGCCGTGCCATTGCCGCCGAGCGCGCCGTTCAACGCCGCAACAAAGCTGCCGACCGTGGTGCCGATGCTGGTGGTGGTGCCGTTGACGCTCAGCGTTCCGGCGGAAAAATCCACATCGACGCGGGAGACGAGATTGCCGCTGGAATCGGCCACGGCGACGGTCGACTTGCCGGTGAAGTTGAGGGCGTCGGTTGCGACGAGGCCGGTGTTGCGCCCTTCCATTTCGCCCGGCGGCGGAACGGCGGTGTTGGCGTTGGCCTGCGCGTTGAAGGCTTGCGTTACATTTTGCGCGAGGCTTCCCAGTTCCTGTTGCAGGCCCGACAGCGTGTCATCACGCATGTCGATCAGGCCTTTGAGTTTGCCTGATGCCAGATGCGGATCCAGCGCAGTTGGCTGGCCGATCACCGCGCCGGTGGCCGGATTGATGTTGGAGATGGTGATCGGGCCATAGGTGCCGTTGGAGGAGCCTGCCTGATAGGACAGCTTCGCATAGGAATCGCCCACCAGATTCATGCCGTCCTGCGTCATCACCACCATGGCGCCGTTTTGCTGTGTGGCGGTGCGTACATCGATCAGGGAGGAGAGGTTCTGTACCGCGACGTCGCGCTGATCGAGCAGCCCCGACGCCGTATCGCCCATGGCGTTGGCTTTCTGGAGCTGCTGATTGAGGGAATAAATCTGCTGCACCAGATCGTTGACGCTGCCGATCGAGGTTTGCACCTGCTTGTCGACCTGTTGCTGCAAGGTGCCGAGCGAATTGGACAGGGTGGAAACGGTGCGGGCAAGGCTTTGAAAAGAATTGAGGATACCTTGCTGGCTGGCGCTGGCATTGGGAGCGAGCGCCGCGCTGCCGAGCGCTGCATAGATATTGTCGAGTTGGGTGGTCAGCGCCGTGCCATCGCCCGGCTGGCCGAGCATGCCGTTCAACTGTTGGAAGATGGTGGACTGGGTGCTGTACTGGCTGGCCGCGCCGTTGGCCGACAAGGTTTCCTGGGTGAGGAACTGATCGGCCATGCGCTGGATATCGGCAATGCCGACGCCCTGGATCTGGCCTGCGGTCGTCATCACCTGCTGGTTCACCACACGTCTGGCATAGCCTTCGGTGTTGATGTTGGCGACGTTGTTGGAGACCACACGCAAGGCTGCGGTGTTCGTTTGAAGCGCTGACAGCGCGCTCGACATGATGCCGTTGAGGCTCAAGGCGGACTCCGAAATGCTTTTTAGCCGTTCGGTTATTCGCAAAGGCCGTGCCAGGATTTTTCGCACGTGAAGCGCCGTTTTCGGCCCTTTGGGCAGGACTGATTGGGCAGTCTTTGCCGGGTTGCGGCAGAAGGTGCCCGCCGCGGCCTGGCAGAGTTGGCAAAAAGAACGGGTGCGGGGCCGCGAAATCGGCGCGAAAGGCGGCGGCGAAAAGTTGGTCCGGCCCTTGCTTGGTGGGTTTGCGAACCAGACCGGATTTTTTCGTGGGTGAGATCACCGCCGTTGCCGCCATGCCGAAAACGCCGCGCGCACCAGATGCGCAGGGCGCGCAGGGCGATGCTGCTGCGGGCGTTGAGGCCATGCTGTTCGCCGCACTCCTGGCACAGACAGGTGATGGAGGCGCGGCTGGTGATATGGCCGGTGACACATCGCAGGGCCAGGCCGATGCGGAGCTGACAGCGCCGCCGCCTGCGGTTGCGCAGAACAGTGCAGACGAACTCGAGGACATGGCAGCGATGCCGGTGCCGCCCCAAGGCACACTGCCGCTTGCGCTGTTGCAGGCGCAGTTCGAGGACACAGACGCACAGACACAAGACGACACTGCTGATGGGGACAACGCTTTGGCGGCCCTGGATGCGGCGGACCCGACAGAAACGGCGCCGCCCCCGGACGAGCAGGAGACTTTGCTGCCCGCCCAGGAACCGAAGCCGGAAAAAAACACTGCAGCGAAGGCTGAAGGCGATGACGGCGCGGCGGATGCGGCGTCCGGCAACGGCGCTGCGGCTGGCGCGCAGGTACCACATGCGGCGACCGCACAGCAGACGGCTGAAAAACCGGCAGATGCTGTGACAGGGGCTGCCTCTGCTGTTGCTGCTGCCTTGGTGACTGGTGCGCCCGTGACCGGTGCGTCAGCATCGAATGCACAGGCAGACAGTGCCGTGGCT
>DATJDE010000290.1:0-5319 GCA_035497595.1 Rhizomicrobium sp.
GCGCAGGCGCTGGAAGATCTGGCGGCGTTTCGCGCCATTCCCGGCATGACGGTGATTTCGCCGGCAGACCCGATGGAAATGGCGCTTGCCACCCGCGCGATTCTGGAATTTGCCGGGCCGGTCTATATGCGCACGGGGCGCAGCCCCTCGGCGCGCGTGTATGGCAATGACCATACTTTCGAAATCGGCAAGGGCGATGTGGTGCGCGACGGCAGCGATGTCACCATTGTTGCCTGTGGTGTGGAGGTTGCGCGCGCGCTTGATGCGGCGCAGCGGCTGGCCGAGGAAAATATCAGCGCCCGGGTTGTGAACATGGCGACGATCAAGCCGATTGATGTGGCGCTGCTGGCCCGCTGTGCGGCTGAGACGGGCGCGATTGTGACGGCGGAAGATCACAATATTTATGGCGGGCTTGGCGGGGCGGTGGCCGAAGCGCTGGCCGCGACGCAGCCTTGCCCGATTGAGTTTGTGGGCGTGCGCGATGTGTTTGGCGCCTCCGGCGAGCCCGATGAACTGGCCGATCATTTTCAAATTTCCGCACCCTTTATTGCGGATGCGGCGCGGCGTGTGATTGCCCGCAAATGAGCAACCGATTTTCGCTTGAGGGTAAAACGGCGTTCGTCACCGGCGGCAGCCGCGGCATTGGGCGCGCCATTGCGCTGGGGCTTGGCCGTGCGGGGGCGGATGTTGCTCTGTCTTATCAGTCCCGCCGTGCTGAGGCTGACGAGGTGGTGCGTGAGATCGAAAAGCTGGGCAGGCGCGGGCTTGCTGTGCAGATGGATGTGACGGCGCGGGCCAGCGTGGAGGCGGCTGCGCGTGATGCCAAGGGTGCGCTGGGAGCGATTTCGATTCTCGTCAACAATGCGGGCATCAACAAGCCGACCGATTTTGACCAGATTAACGATGCGGATTGGGACGCAATTCTTTCGACCAATCTGAAAGGGCCGTTTGTCTGCGCGCAGGTGTTTCTGCCTTTGCTGGCTGAGGCAGGTGGGGGCAGCATTGTGCATATTGGCTCGGTCAGCGGACAATATGGCGGGCCGCGCACGGCACATTATGCGGCCTCGAAAGCCGGACTGATGTCGCTCGCGCAGGTGATTGCGCGCTTTGGCGCGGGACGCGGTGTGCGCTCCAACACGGTCGCTGCCGGGATGATTGCATCTGACATGGGCAATGCGGGGCTGGCTGCGCAAAGCGTGCAGAAGGCGGCTGAGAATATTCTGCTCAAGCGTTTAGGGGCGACGCAGGAGGTGGCGGATGCGGTAGTGTTTCTGGCCAGCGATGCGTCCTCCTACATCACCGCGCAGACGCTGAACGTCAATGGCGGGCTCTATTTCTGATGAAAACCATTCTGATCGTTTCGGGCGGGATTGAAGCGGCCGATGCCGCGAAGAAGGCCAAAGAGCTTGGCTATTATGTTGTGGTCTCCGACCGCGATCCGGAAGCGCCGGGCTTTGCCTTTGCCGATTCCTGTTTGATTGCCGATGTCTATAGCCCGACCGAAACGGCTGCCGCCGCCGAGCGCTATAACCGCAAGATCCGCCGCATCGATGGGGTGATCTGCGTTGCCGCCGATGCGCCCGTGACGGCGGCAACCGTGGCGCAGCGCTTGGGGATTAAAGGCTTGCCGCTGCATGTGGCGCAAATGGCCTGTGACAAGCTGGCGATGAAGCGGCGTTTTTCGGAAGAAAATGTTCCGGTGCCGTGGTTTGCCGAAGTGACGACGCCGCACGCGCTGCAACGCATCGCCGTTGAGCGGGGCAACAACCTTGTCATCAAGCCGGTGGACAGCCGCGGCTCGCGCGGGGTGCAGCGCATTGCGCAGGTTGCCGATTTAACGCGCGCCTTCATGCTGGCGCGCGAACATTCGCCCACCGACCGGGTGATGGTGGAAGACTATCTGGACGGGCCACAGGTTTCGACCGAATCCATCATCGTGGACGGCAAATGCTTCACGCCCGGATTTTCGGATCGCAATTACGAACATCTGGAGCGTTATGCGCCGTTCTTCATCGAAAATGGCGGCGATCTGCCGAGCCATCTCGATGATGAAACGCAATGGAAGGTGCGTGATGTGGTGGCCCGTGCGGCCAAGGCTTTGGGCGTGACCGATGGAACGGTCAAAGGCGACATTGTGGTGCATCAGGGTGAGCCCTTTGTCATCGAACTTGCGGCACGGCTTTCGGGCGGGTTTTTCTGCACGCGGGAAATTCCGCTGAACACCGGCGTTGATTTTTTGGGCGCGGCTTTGAAGCTTGCGGTGGGCGATGAGGTGTTGGAAGGCGCGTTGGAACCGCAGCATTTCACGCCGGTCATTCAGCGTTATGCCTTTCCCGATCCCGGCAAGGTTGTGCGCATTTCGGGAGCCGACGAAGCGCGGCGGATTTCCGGCGTGACCGATGTGGTGATCACTGCGAAGGCGGGCGATGTCATCCTTCCGGCAGGGGACAAGCGGCCTTCGGCGGCGATGGTTCTGGCCACGGGCGCATCGCGCGCGGCGGCCCTTCAGGCGGCGAATGATGCGCTGGCCTGTTTGAAAATCGAAACCGCATGAACGCCCCCCTTCTTGGGCGCGAACAAACTGCCGCGAACGGGACGTTGAGCCTGTTTGCCTTGTTTCATCTCAATCTGGCCTTTTCTTCCATTGAAGAAGACCAGCGCGGCGATGTTATCAAACGCTGTTATTGGCCGCTTTTGAAGCTGGCCGAGCAGCACGGGCCGATTGGGCTGGAAGCGACGGGCTTTACGCTGGAAGAGATTGCCAAGCGCGACCCGGAATGGATTTTGATCGCACGCGACCTGATTGCTGCTGGGAAAATTGAACTGATCGGGTCTGGCTATGCGCAAGTCATTGGGCCGCTGGTGCCTGCGCGTGTGACCGAAAATAATTTGCGCCTTGGGCACGCTATTTACCGGCGGCTTCTGGGTGTTGCGCCAACGCTCGCGCTGGTCAATGAGCAGGCCTATTCCGGCGGGCTGGTCGGGCTTTATCTGGATGCAGGCTACCGCGGGCTGTTGATGGATTGGGACAATCCGGGGGCGCAGCATCCCGGCTGGGATGCGGAGACGCGGTATCTGCCGCAGCGGGCGCTGGGCGCCGATGGGCGGAGCATTGAACTTTTATGGACCAACACGGTCGCCTTTCAGCAATTGCAGCGCTTCGCCCATGGCGATACGGAGCTGGACGATTACCTCAGCTATTTGCACCGCTGCGCCGGGCCGCACCCGCGCGTGCTTTGCACCTATGCCAGCGATGCGGAGATTTTTGATTTTCGGCCCGGCCGTTACAAAACGGAAGACCGCTTAAACGGTCAAAGTGAATGGGCGCGGCTGGCGCAAGCGTTTGCCGCCATGGCGGGGCAGGAATTTTCGCTTATTGCGCCATCGGCGGCGTTGGATTTTTCCGCCGCGTCACAGACGCTACGGCTGGAGACGGCGGCGTGCCCGGTGCCGGTGAAGAAGCAGCGCAAATATAATCTTTCGCGCTGGGCGGTGACGGGGCGCGATGACATCGGCGTCAATGCGGCCTGCACGCGGATTTTCCGGGCGATGGCTGCGGGATCGCCGCGCGACGAAGACTGGAAAGAGCTTTGCACTTTGTGGGCCAGCGATTTTCGCACCCATATCACCGACAAACGGTGGGATGGGTTTTGCGCGCGGCTTGCTGCAATGGAGCAGCGCTGGCACAGCGTTTCGCCCCCTATGCCTGCCATAGCTGCGCACCATGTGCTGTGCGACACGCGGTTGATTGATGTGGTGACACCCACACTTTGCGCCCAGTTGGACAGGCGGCGCGGGCTTGCCATTCGGACGCTGCGCTTTGGCGCGGACGGGGCTGTGCTTGGTGGGCTGCCGCATGGGCATTTTGATGACATTGCCTTGCAGGCGGATTGGTATACCGGCGACTGCGTGTTTGAAGGCCCGGGCGAGCACAAGATCACCGATCTGGAATGGTGTGAGGCGCGCCGCTGGCAGGATGATGCTGGAGATCACTGGCTGCACGGGGCCATCGAGACGCCCAAGGGGCGCATCGACAAGATTTTGCGGTTTGCGGCCGATGAACCGCGGGTGGATTTCGACCTGACCTTTCATTGGGAGGATTGGGGGCGGGGCAGTTTGCGGCTGGGGCACTTCACGCTGCTGCCCGACGCGTTCGATTGGAAGGATTTGCGCCTTACCACCCACAATGGCGGGCATCATGCCGAAAGCTTCGCGCTGGGCGGCGAGACGGTGGAGCACGGAGCGCCTGTTTCGTTTCTGGTATCCGCGTCCCAGGGGCTTGGCATGACCGAAGGCTGGGCGGCGTTGGGTGACACAAAACGTGGCATCCGGATTGAGGTGGACCGGCAGACGGCGCCGCTAATGGGGCTGCTGCAACATCGCCGGGTAGGGGGAAGCCTTTTTTGCCAACTTGCGCTTTCGGCGCTGGAGCTGGACGAGACGCGCAAACCCCAGGCTTACAAAACAGGACCGCGGCGCTTTCGTTTCAGCGTTAAAGCGGGTTTACCGTAAAGGCGATATTAACCGCGTTCTGAAACGATGGGCTTTAGATAAAGGGGACATTCGATCCATGGCGCAGGCCGCTGCCAAGATACTTCCACATCATCTGCCCGAGCCCGAGATTACCTTGCGGGAATTCACCCAGCCCTGGCTCGACCTCAACGATAAATCGGTGATGGTGACGGGCGGCACCGGCTCGTTCGGTAAGCATTTCGTCAAAACGGTGATTGAGAAATACCGCCCCCGCCGCCTGATTATTTTCAGCCGGGATGAGCTCAAACAGTATGAGATGCAGCAGCAGTTCTCGGTCGAGCAATATCCCTTCATGCGCTATTTCATTGGCGATGTGCGGGATCGTGACCGGCTGGAACTGGCCATGCGCGATGTCGATTATGTCATCCATGCCGCAGCGCTGAAGCAGGTGCCGACCGCCGAATACAACCCGTTTGAATGTATCCGCACCAATGTGTTCGGGGCGGAAAACGTGGTCTATGCCGCGCTGCGCCGCGATGTGCGAAAAGTGGTTGCGCTTTCGACCGACAAGGCGGCCAATCCGGTGAACCTGTACGGGGCCTCGAAGCTGGCGTCGGACAAGATTTTTGTCGCCGCCAACAATCTTTCGGGGGCGGATGGCACACGGTTTTCCGTGGTGCGCTACGGCAATGTTGTGGGATCGCGCGGCAGCGTTGTGCCGTTCTTCCAGAAGCTGGTCGAGGACGGCGCGGCGAACCTGCCGATCACCGATGAACGCATGACGCGGTTCTGGATCACCCTTACCCAGGGCGTGAACTTTGTGCTGTCGAGCATGGAGATGACACG
>DATJDE010000291.1:0-9290 GCA_035497595.1 Rhizomicrobium sp.
GGCAAGGAGAGCGCCGGAGCCAATGAGTTCTTTGATGACCGCGCCGTTTGCATCCCCATCCTTGCCTTCGGGGGTCAGGATGCGTTTGCCGATGAGGCTTTCGAGTCTGGCGGCGGCAGTTAAGCTGCCATCTTCGGCCACGATGCTAAACGCATCCGGGTTCTTTGCGGCATAGCCTTCATAGGTTGAAAGCATCAGCTCAAAGTCTTCCTCACCATGGCCGGGGGCGGTGTGGACGAAGCCTGTGCCGGTGTCGGCGGTGACATGATCGCCTGCTAGCAGCGGCACATCGAACGCATAGCCTTGGGCGTGAAACGGGTGTTTGGCTTTGAGGCCGACCGCCTTGAAATCACCAACGCGCGTGAGTGTGATCTTGGCGTGTTTAGCGGTTTGATCGGCCAGCACATCGGCGAGCGCGATGCGTTCGCCCAGTTTACCGAACGCGCCCTCTGCGGCTTCAGCGATTTCGTAGACGCCGTAGTCCAGCGTGTCGGAGAAGGCGATGGCGCGGTTACCGGGGATGGTCCACGGCGTTGTGGTCCAGATCACGATGCTGACATCGCTGCCCTGAACCGGAAACTTCACATAGATCGTGGGCGAGGTTTTTTCGTGATATTCGACCTCGGCCTCCGCCAGCGCGGTTTTTTCAACAGGGGACCACATCACCGGGCGGAAGCCACGATAGAGAAGGCCATTGGCGGCGAATTTGTGCAGCTCGCCCACGATGACCGCTTCGGCGCGAAAATCCATTGTCGTGTAAGGCGTGTTCCACAGACCTGCGCAGCCAAGGCGTTTGATCTGTTCGCGCTGGATGTTCATCCAATGGCTGGCGAAGGCGCGGCAATCGCTGCGGAGTTGTTCTTTCGGAATCTCCTCTTTCGATTTGCCTTCGGCGCGGTATTTTTCCTCCACCTTCCATTCGATGGGAAGGCCATGGCAATCCCAACCCGGAACGTAGGGCGCGTCCTTGCCCAGCATGTTCTGCGAGCGGACCACAAAATCTTTCAGGATGTGGTTGAGGCCGGTGCCGGAATGGATGTCGCCATTGGCGTAGATCGGGCCGTCATGCAGGACGAAGAGTTCGCGGCCCTTGGCGGCTTTCCGCTGCTGGCCATAGATGTCGAGCGCTTCCCAGCGGGCGAGCCATTGGGGCTCGGCGAGCGGAAGGCCCGCTTTCATCGGGAAATCGGTGGCGGGCAGGAACAGGGTGGCCCGGTAATCGCGCGGGCTTTTTTCGGGGGCGGATTGGTCTGTCATCGTCTTTCAGGGTCTTGAGGTCAGGGTTCTCGTGGTCAGTTCCCGGCACCCAGCGGCTCAAAGGCGCAAGACCATGGAAAAAGCCTGCAAATCAGCGAAGGAAGGTTCTAGCAGCGGGGTTTGGGCCGGTCCAGCGAAGCACTGCCTCACCCGGCAACCATCCGGATGATTTCCTCCCGCACCAGATCGGGGCGCTCCATGGGGAGAAAATGGGTGGTTTGGGGGATTTTGAGCAGACGTGTATTGCCGTGTGCCCGCGCGAAAGCGCGACATTCGCTTTCGGGCGGGGTGGAATGTTCGGCGTAGATCAGGGTCACCGGGCAGCGGATTTTGTCGGCGAGGCGGGCCGCGCCGAAGGGGGCAGAGCGGAAGGTCTGCGCCTCCCACGCCGGAGCGCAGGCTAGGCGCATTTCGGTACCCTGCCCGGTCGGGAGGAGCCCGCCCTCCAGATAGGCGGTGAGGAAATCCTCCGGCCAGGTGCGGAAGGCACCACGGCCGCGATAGGAGTCGCGTGCCGCCTCAAATGAGGGGAAATGATCGCGGCGTTTTTCGGCCCGGTTGGACATGGCTGAATTGAGCCCGCCGGGCAGCAGGAGAATCAGGCGCGCGATCCACGGGATCAGCACCGGTTCGAGCAGGATGAGGCCCTTCACCCGCTCCGGCCAGCGTGCGGCGAACATCGCGCAGGTGACGGCGCCCATCGAGTGACCGGCAAGATAAAGCGGGCCGGGGGCTGTGGCGTCCAGCAGGGCGGCCAGATCCTCTCGGTAAACCTCCCACCCTTTGGCCATATCGGGGCCGGTGGGCAGGGTGGTGAAGCCATGGCCGCGCGCATCGGCGGCGATCACACGCATGTTTGCTGCGAGCGGTGTCAGCAGGGGAAGATAGGTTTGCGCGTTGAATCCTGTTGCATGTGCGAAATAGAGCGCCGGGCCGCTGTTGTTCGGCCATTCGAGGAGAGAAATGTCACCATTGGGGCGGGAGAAGGACTGACGCGCGGGAAGACTCATCCGCCTAGCTTTACGGGGAAGGCAGCCATTTCGTAAACAAGACTATCGCCATCGAACCCTTTCGAGGAAACCTCATGCATCCCGCCAATATTGCTGCCGAAACACCGGATAAGCCTGCCATCGTCATGGCAAAGACGGGAGAGACCATCACCTATCGCGATCTCGATGCGCGGTCGAACCAGGGGGCGCAGCTTTTTCGCAAACTGGGGCTGAAGGTCGGCGATGTGGTTGCCGTGTTCATGAGCAACAACGCGCGCTTTCTCGACATCTGCTGGGCAGCGCAGCGGGCGGGGCTTTATTACACCTGCATTTCCACGCGGCTGACGGCTGGCGAAGTCGACTATATCGTCAAGGATAGCGGGGCGAAGGTGTTGATCGCCTCGCACGATCTTGCCGCCACCGCAGCAGAGGTTGCGCCGCTTATTCCGGGCGTGAAGCTATTGATGGTGGGCGGGGTGATCGATGGCTATGCGCGCTATGAGGATGCGGCGGGCGCGATGCCCGCGGCACGCATTGCCGATGAAACCGCGGGCACTGACATGCTTTATTCTTCAGGCACCACGGGGCGGCCCAAGGGCGTGCGCGTACCGCTGAAGAATGCGCCGATTGACGTGCAGGATTCGCTCAAAGCGGTGGCGGCGCTGTTGTTCGGGTTGAGCGCGGAGAGCATCTATCTTTCGCCTGCGCCGCTCTATCACGCTGCGCCCTTACGCTATTGCATGACGGTGCACCGGCTGGGCGGCACGGTGATTGTGATGGATCATTTCGACCCGGAAGAGGCGCTGAAATATATCGAACAGTACAAGGTAACGGCGAGCCAGTGGGTGCCGACCATGTTTGTTCGTATGTTGAAAATGCCCGATGAGGTGCGGAAAAAATATGATGTCTCGTCGCTGAAAACGGCATTCCACGCGGCAGCGCCCTGCCCCGCCGATGTAAAGCGCAAGATGATCGACTGGTGGGGGCCGGTGCTGCACGAATATTATGCGGGCACCGAGGGCAACGGTTTTGTCTATACCAACAGCGCCGATTGGCTGACGCATCCCGGCACTGTGGGGCGCGCGCTGGTGGGCGACGTGCATATTTGCGACGACCAAGGCAACGAAGTACCGGTGGGCGAGGAAGGGGTGATCTATTTCGCCTCCGATCTTGTGTTTGAATATCATAACGACCCCAAGAAGACGCAAGAATCCCGCCACCCGTTTCATGCCGGTTGGACCACGCTGGGCGATGTGGGAAAGCTGGATACGGACGGATTTCTGTATCTGACCGACCGCAAGGCGTTCATGATCATTTCGGGCGGGGTAAACATCTACCCGCAGGAAGCAGAGAATTTGCTGATCTCACACCCGAAGGTGGCGGACGTTGCCGTGATCGGCGTGCCCAATGAAGATTTCGGCGAGGAAGTGAAAGCGGTTGTGCAGCCGGTGGACTGGGCGGATGCAGGCCCTGCTTTAGCGGAAGAATTGATCGCCTATTGCCGGGCGCAACTTTCACCCATCAAATGTCCGCGCTCGGTGGATTTTTCAGCCGAACTGCCGCGTCACCCGACGGGCAAACTCTACAAGCGGCTGATCCGCGACCAATATTGGGGCAAGCGCGACTCCCGCATCGTTTGAGACTTCGCAACGCAAAGGACACGCAACATGACGACGACCACGTTTGAAAATCTGCCGACACTGGTGGGCACCGAAACCGGCGTTTCGGAATGGGTGGACATCAGCCAGGAACGCATCAACCAGTTTGCGCAAGCGACCGGCGATCACCAGTGGATCCATGTCGATGTCGAGCGCGCAAAAAAGGAAATGCCGGGCGGCAAGACCATTGCCCATGGCTATCTCACGCTCTCGCTCATCCCCTTTCTGACGGGCAGCTTTTTAAAAGTGGAAGGTGTGACGCGCGGAATCAATTACGGCTCCAACAAGGTGCGCTTCACCAATATGGTGCCGGTGGATTCGCGCGTGCGGGCGCGCAGCAAATTGCTGGCCGCAGAGCCGAAGGGGGGCGGGATGCAGCTCACCAATGAAGTGACCATCGAGATTGAGGGCAAGGACCGGCCTGCCTGTGTGGCCGAGACCATCAGCCTGATTTATCGCTGAGTTTGGTGCTGTCGGATTTTCATGTTACGAGCGAACTCCCTTGGGGAGTAGCCGCCCGAAGTTAATCGGGCTGCATGTCAACATACTTGGCGCAAATGCCATGGCATGCGGGGCGCCTTGCAAGCATTGGCCGGATGGCTGTGCTTGCCGGGCATTGGCGAGACCAACGGTTTGAGCCTCTTTGCGCCGAGCGGGAGGTGAGAACTGTTGTGTGCTCACTGCTCGGCCCGGAGTTATTTGAATGCACGCCTTTTGGATTTCGATCTCGACGGTCGCTATCGCCGAGATGGGGGATCGCACCCAACTTCTTTCCATGTTGTTGGCAGCGCGGTTTCGCAAGCCCCTTCCCATCATCGCAGGCATATTGCTGGCAACCATCGCCAATCATGCGCTGGCCGCCTGGGTGGGTGTGGAATTTGCGAAATTCCTCACGCCGAACGTGCTCAACATGGTGGTTGGGCTCAGCATGCTTGCCATGGCGGGTTGGACGCTGATCCCCGACAAGATCGACGGGGATGAGAAATTCAAGGGCGGCAGCGCCTTTGTGGCCACGCTGATTGCTTTCTTCATCGCCGAGATGGGCGACAAGACGCAGATCGCCACCGCCGCGCTGGCGGCGGGCTATGGCGATGTACTGACCGTGGTGGCAGGCAGCACTTTGGGGATGATGATCGCCAACGTGCCTGCGGTCTTCTTGGGCCATAAATTTGCCGAGCGGCTACCCATGAAGGCCATTCACACCGTGGCGGCGCTGCTGTTTGCCGGACTGGGGGTCTGGTTTATCGCCCAAGTCTTTCTTTAAGAAACAAGCTTTTCTTTGAGAAAAACGACGATGTTGGCGATCGCCTTGCGTGCTTCGGGCAGCATGTCAGCCGTCACCTGCCAGACATGAAAGACGCCGGGCCAGATTTCGATTGTGGTATCAACGCCCGCGTCTTTCATCCTCTGCGCCATCATGATGCTGTCATCGCGCAGCATTTCATCGCGCGAGCATTGAAACAGCGTGGGCGGCAGGCCGCTGACATCGGCGCGATAGGGCGAGATGAAGGGATCGCTCGGATCCGCGCCGGGACAATAAAGCGCCGGTACGGAGGAGATCATCCGCACATCGAACATCGCATCCTTTTTGGCGTTGTCGATGCGGGAGGCGAAGCCATCGTGATCGGTGACCGGCGACAGGCAAACAAGCGCGGCGGGCTGGGGAAGGCCAAGCGCTTTTGCTTTGAGCGCGGTGACCAGCGTGAGATTGCCGCCAGCGGAATCGCCCCCGATGGCGATGTGTTCGGCGGCCAGCCCCTTGGCCAGCAGCGCGCGATAGGCGGCGATACAATCGTCCACCGCCGCGGGATAGGGATCTTCGGGGGCGAGGCGATACTCCACCACATAGACGGGGACGCCCACGCCTTCGGCCAGCCGCCAGGTGAGCGGGCGGTGGTTGGCGGGCACCCCGGCCACGAAGCCGCCGCCATGGATATAGAGCAGCGCGCGCGTTTCATCGGCGTGCGGCGGGGTGATGCATTCTGCGGGGATGCCGCCAAGGTCGACGGTCTGTGTTTTGAAGCGCTTGGGCACCGGGCGGATGGGCATTTCATCCATGATGGCGCGCAATTCCATCACCGAGGGTTTGCGGCGAAAACGCCGTTTCATCATCAGGCGGACGACCTTATCGGCAACGAAAAGCTGAATGGACATGAAGCGCCCCTCCCCTCTTGGGCGCGCCTGTCTAGCAGCCCTGTGACGGATTGTCAGTCCTTCGGGCATGCGGCGCAAAAGGTGCATTGAACGAGCGAAGGTGAGGCCCTATGGTCCGCCGCCTTCGCTGAGCAAGCGGAGGGTTTTGGGGCGTCGCCAAGCGGTAAGGCACCGGATTTTGATTCCGGCATTCGGAGGTTCGATCCCTCCCGCCCCAGCCATCCTTTTACGTCACGCGCATATTTCCGGCCCCGTCAGAGATGACGGGCGCAGCCGGTTTGCGACAGAATCTGGACGAGCCTTGGGTCGCTGGATGCTGCGCGATATTTTTCGCGCAGCACCGCCAGCGACTTGGCGTGATATTTCTGCGGGGTCTGGGTGTAGGGCTCACCGGCAATGGTGACGGTGAAGCTGTCTTGTCCGGCAGCGAGGGCCTGCGCGTTGGCGACTGTCCACGGCAGAAAGGTGCGGCCGATATACTCCAGCAGCGGGGCCAGAGTGGGCTCCAGGCTTTGCCATGTTTCGAACGGACCGTCATCGCGCGGCTCCAGCATACGCAATGACCAATCGAGGATATGGGGGCTGCGGGCACGCAGAATGCTGCCGCAGGTTGGATCGACAGCACATTCATAGAGCTGGGCGGCAAGGCCGAAATCAGCGAAAGCGGGGCGGGCGCCGAACAGATAGGGCCGCGTTGCCAGATGCGGATCGAGCAGCGCGAGCAATTCGTCGAAGTAAGCTTCGATCAGTGGTGCGGTATCTGCGCTGGAGCCGACGAAATGGCCACGTGTGGTCATCCGTGCAAGGATCATTTTGGCGAGATTGGCGATATCGTCCTTTGCGCCGTGGGGCTGCATGAGACGGGCGAGTGTTTGGGCGCTGGCGCGCTGGTCGATCTCGTCCCACCAGCGGAAGTGGAACATCAGCTTGTTGCCCCATTCATCGCCGAATTCCTCGATCAGCGCCGAGAGAAAATGCAGTTCGTTGTCCGGGTGAATGGACGGAGAAGGATAACGCGCGTCCAGCGCTTCGATGATCGGGGTGGAATCCTGCATGGCTTCGTCTTGCGGCGTGACGACGGTCGGCACGATGGGCAGGCGGGCGTATTTTTTGTACGCGCTCTCTGTGGCCGGACTGCGGGCTATCCATTCATGCGGGATATTTTTGTAGCGAAAGTAAGAGCGCACCTTGATCGAATAGGGCGACATTTCAGACCCGAAAAGCCTGTAGCTACCGGTCATGGCTGATCCTTTCGTCGGCGGTGGCGCATTCCCACCACCAAACATCAGATCATGCGAAGCGACGCAAAATCCAGCCTTACTTCAGGGCGTAACCACCAGTTTGCGATAGAGATGCCATGTGGCATGGCCGAGCACCGGAATAACAACGACAAGACCAAGGAAGAACGGGAGCGAGCCGAGCACCAGCCCCCCTGCAACAATCAGGCCCCATGCAGCCATGGGGACCGGATTGGCTTTCACCGCATGGATGGAGGTGCGGATGGCGCTGTCCAGCCCCACATCGCGGTCCAGCAGCAGCGGGAAGGAGATGATGCTGATCGACATCGCAAGCAGCGCAAACAGGAAGCCGACACCGATACCCACGATCATCAGCAACTGGCCGGGGCGGGTGAAAAGCACATCGTTCACGAAGGCGCCGATCGACACCGGCTCTGCCGGGCCAAGCGTGAAGTGATAGATCGCCCATGCGGCGACAAGCCAGGCGATGAAGATCGTCATCAGCATCAGGCCGAGAATGGAAATCGCGCCGACCGCGGGGGCGCGGAAGACATCAAGCGCGTTGGACCATTTCACCTCTACGCCCTGCTCGCGCAGGCGGCTCATTTCGTACAGGCCGATGGCGGCGAAAGGACCGAGGATGGCGAAACCCGACGCGAGCGGAAACAACAGCGGCAGCATATCCATGCCGAAGGCAAGGCGGGCAAGCACCAGACCGAGCGCGACATAGACCACGCAGAGAAAAATCACATCGGTGCGATAGGCCTGAAAATCAGAAAAGCCCTGTCTTAAAGCCGCGCGCACATCGCGCGTGGTGATACGGCGGATCGCCGGTTCGGGCGAGTGTATGGTTTCCTGAATGTGATGCAGGGAATTGCCTGCATAGCGCATGGCATGCGCCGCATGGACAAGTTGAGAACCGCTCCACTCAATCGGATTTCTGATGGTCATGCGCTAATCCTCCCAAAGCTTTGCTTCGGATGCGGATCTCGCTGCGCCTGGCGGCCGTCTTCGCCGTCGGTCGCGAGAAAACCCGCAACCTTGTTGTCGAAAGACTATACGCTTGTTGGTCTAATTCCGGAAAAAAGGATCGTTGTTTTCGACCGGCGGACCATAGGTCGGTGTCGGCCCCATCGGGTTGCTTACATCGGAATTGGGACCGAAAGAATTGGGTGCAAAGGCGCTGCGGCCGCGCGAATCGCCGGTTACGCTGAATTTGAAGGAACCGGCTTTATCCTGTTCGGCGCCTTTTTGTGTCGCGGTCAGGGCAGCGGCTTGCGGGGTATTGGGCGACCCTGGATTCTGGTTATTGGGCATCATCAACGCATCCAGCGCCAGAGAGGGCGAGGCAAAGGCCGCGATAGACAGGGCGGCAACAGCCCCCAACAGGATTTTGTTCGACATGCGAAACCTCTCCTCAGCCTTGCGGCATGGATATCCGATCACCCTGCATCATAGCAGAGCCAGACGGGGGGAACATCCCTCTCGCGTGAAAGTTCGGCAATGGCACTTTACTGGTCGGTAGCGGGGCCTGCTGCGGATTCAGGAGGTGTTTGAGCCGCTTGGCCCGCTTCCGGTGCCGGAGGCGGAGAAATTTCGGGGACAGCGGCAACATCTGGGGCGGGTTCCGGCGCGGTGGGCGAGCGCGCTACGGGTGTTTTTTGCCCGGCCGGTTGCAAGGTGCTGGTGATGATCCAGCCCGGATGGGCAGCCCCCTGCCCCTCAGTTGCAGGTTCGATTCGGGTCCAACTTCCGCTGCGTTCGGCGACGGCAACGGTGGCGCCACGTTTAAGCGTGGTGAGGATGGCAGCCGAGGTGGAGGGGGCGTTACGGACATTCACATTGCGCAACACCGTAGCTGTAGGCAGCACCACCTTCGCTTGCGGTTCTGGCTGTTGGACAAGGGGGGCGGCGACGGGATGTGGAGGTTGCGCGCCAAACAGCATTGGCCAGAAAAACAGGAATGCCAGCGCCGCGATGGCCGCAACAGCCGC
>DATJDE010000292.1:0-7325 GCA_035497595.1 Rhizomicrobium sp.
GTATAGCTGTCGCGCACATAAACAAAGAGCGCGTAATCCGCCCCATATTGGTCGCGCAGTTCATTGGTGCCCGGTCCCAACGTCCAGTCGAATGTCTCGCCTTTGTTGGGTAGATTGATCAGCGTGTGGAAAATCGCTTCCTGCCCCACAACATCATGCAATCTGACAACCTGCGTCGCGTGTTCGGATGGCGGCTTGTCGTCGTGGACGACCTCAATGTTTTTACTGGCGAGCGTTTCGGCAACATCCTTGGCAATGAAGCCCTTGGCAGCGGCCGTCCAGTCCGCCCGTGTCTCGACAAGGCCGCCTGCAGTCAGCTCACCCAGTTCCACATCCGGCTGAACAATCACCACGCGCTTGACCTGCGAGGTGAAATTGAAAGAGGCGTTGGTGCCTTTGGTGGCGACAGTGTGGGTACAGCCGCTCAAGGCCAGCCCAAACCCGGCAATGACGGCGATGCGCCATGCCGACTTACGCAAGGACAGGGAAAAATCAGAAATCAAACGATGGGAAAAAGAAGCATCACCAATAAGATAGGCAGTATTCATCAGAACTCCCCCCTAGTTCTCAGGTAAAACTAAAGGGGAGTCAGATCAGCTTCAAGTCATCTTTAAAATTTTATGCACCGTCTTCTGCCCTCACGCGTATTGCGGCTCAGCCGGAACAGCGCGGCTGCCGCCATCGCGGGCGATGGCGGATTTCAGGTCTTCCAGCTCGATGAAGTTGTCGGCCTGACGGCGCAGTTCATCCGAAACCATGGGGGGCTGGGTGCGAATGGTCGAACACACGCTGACACGGCGGCCCTTGCGCTGGGCCGCTTCGACCAGCCGACGAAAATCACCATCGCCGGAGAAGATCACGATATGGTCCACCTGGTCGGCCATCTCCATCACGTCGATGGCAAGCTCAATGTCCATGTTGCCTTTTACGCGGCGGCGCCCCTGTGCGTCGGTGAATTCTTTCAGCGGTTTGGTGACCACCGAGAAGCCGTTATAATCCAGCCAGTCCACCAGCGGACGCAAGGGAGAGAATTCCTGTTCTTCGGCAACGGCGGTATAATAAAACGCGCGAACCAAAATGCCCTTGCGCGCGAAAAGTTCCAGCAGGCGTTTGTAGTCAATATCGAACTGAAGTCCCTTCGCCGCGCCATATAAATTTGCACCGTCAATAAACAGGGCCAGCTTTTCCTGAGGATAAAACAGCATCAATAAACCTCCACACCAAGAACTGATTGTTGGCAATACGCTCCGCCAATAGGCGATTTTATGTCATTCTGCCTGCCTTGAACATCCATCCGTCGGCGACCCGCGTGAAATGTTATTTACTTCAATGTTCAAATAGGCGATGCGCACGCCCATGATCCTTATTGCACTTGGGGCAAACCTCGCTTTCAATGGCGCAACCCCCGATCAAACATTGCGTGATGCGCTCTCTCTGCTTGGAGATAACGGCGTAACCACGTTGGAAGTTTCACCGTTTTATGAAACACCGGCCTGGCCAAACCCGACCGATCCGCCGTTCATCAACGCAGTGGCATCGGTTGCGAGTGTGCAGGGCCCGGCGCAATTAATCCGTACACTGCACGACGTCGAAAACCGTTTCGGCAGGGTGCGAACGCGCCCCAACAACCCGCGCACGCTCGATCTCGATATCATCGATTATCATGGCCGGGTGGAGCAGGGCCCCCCGCTGCTTCCCCACCCGCGCTGCGCCGACAGGGGGTTTGTGCTGGTCCCGCTGGCCGATGTCGCGCCCGGCTGGCGCCACCCGGTTCTGGGGCAAACGGTGGAACACCTTCTGGCAGCCCTGCCGCCGCAGGACCGCAACCTCAAGCGATGGACCGCGTGAGCACCCGCTCGGGTATGCTGTCGCCAGCGCTGCTACGGTATACAGCCTTGCCCTGCGCGCCTTCATTCTGTAGCGTCCCCCGCCTGCCGACAGCCGAGGTGCGCCCAAAAGGTGCTAACCCCTTTCACTGTCAACGAAATTTGATTCGAAGGAGCCTCCATGGCCCGCGTTACGGTTGAAGATTGCGTCGACAAGATACCGAATCGGTTCGATCTGGTGCTGCTGGCGGGTTTCCGCGCCCGCGCCCTTTCGGGCGGTGCCGACACATTGGTCGATCGTGATCGTGATAAAAACCCGGTCGTCGCTTTACGCGAAATCGCAGCCGAGGAACTCATCCCGGACGACGTGAAGGAGGAATATATAAAGTCTCTCCAGAAGCACGCCGAAGTGGATGAGCCCGAATCCGCGCCGGAAGTGGAAGACGAGCGCGAAAACCCCGCTTTCCGCCAGGTCACCGAAGAAGAACTGCTGCGCGCCCTCACTTCGGAGGCCCAGCGCCGCGCCGAGCCGCAGCCGGAGCCGGAAGGCGACTACGAAGAATAATTGCCGGAAGGCGACTACGAAGAATAGTTGCCGGAAGGCGATTACGAGGACTAATCCTCCTCACACCAATTCTGAAACGGGCGGTCTTCGGGCCGCCCTTTTTGTTTGGGGCGCGTACATTAGCCCTTTGCGCCGCCGCCGAGTCACAGCATAGACTGACGGACGTGTCAGAAGGCACATCACAAGGATCGAGGGGAGTCCGGCTGTATGCGCAAGGTTCTAGCGTCTTTTTTGTTTGCTCTGATTATCGCGCCATTCGCGCTGTCGGCGGCCAATGCCCAGGTCTTTATCCCCGAATATCGCAAGAAGGATGCGGGCTACCTCGTCATCTCCATGTCGGGCGGCAAGACCATGAATTTCAAGCCGATTGTGCTGTTCTACAAATCAATGGACGGCAGCGAGCACGGCTCAGTCCGCTACGACAAGCCCGATATTCTGAACCCCCTGTCCCGCACGCCGGATTTCCGCGAGGCGGATGAAACGGGTGTGGTCGTCGTGCGCTCCATGAAGCCGGGCCGCTATGTCTTCGACAGCTTCCTGACCCGCTGGACCAACAAGAACTTCGACGCCCATTTCAAAATGCCGTTCGAAATCCGCCCTGGCGAAACCACCTATGTCGGCAACTACCGTTTTGTCGAGAAAAAGGCCGAAGGCTTCACCGGCTTTGCCCAGTCGCGGGATGTCTATTTTGTGGTGCGGGACAAAGCGCGCCGTGACGTGGCCATCGCCGCCCGCAAAAAGGGCGGGGCGCGCGGCCTGGTGAACAATATGGTGCCGGATGTGGCGCTGCTGAACATTCCGCTGTTCCGGGGTGCAGACGCGCCGATTATCAACCCGTAATCTTTCGGCCAATCAACCAGACGCGGCGATTTTTGCGCGAAAGCCTTTGATTTCTTCTTATATAGTGGGTGTCTGATG
Organism: Rhizomicrobium sp.; assembly: GCA_035497595.1. Lineage (GTDB taxonomy): Bacteria > Pseudomonadota > Alphaproteobacteria > Micropepsales > Micropepsaceae > Rhizomicrobium. The sequence continues at coordinate 3,310 of DATJDE010000292.1, forward strand.
ACGGCACCCACGCACCCCCCTGCTAGTCTGGCCCCTGCTAATCTGGCTTCGGCCGATCTGGCGGCGTCCGAAACGCCCGTGCCCGGCCATATTCCGGGCACGCCCAAAGCTGCGGTTCCGGTGGCCCCGCCGAAGGCCCGCCGCAAGCTCATGCGCCAGACCGAGCTGGTGGAGCGGGTCAAAGCCTATGACCCGGAGGCCGATGAGGCCCTGCTGAACAAAGCCTATGTCTATGCCATGAAGGCCCATGGCAAACAGTTCCGTGCCTCGGGCGACCCCTATTTCGCCCACCCGCTGGAAGTGGCGGCCATTCTCACCGATCTGAAGATCGACCCGGCCACCATCGTCACCGCCCTGCTGCACGACACGGTGGAAGACACCTATGTCACCATCGAGGATGTGAAAGAGAACTTCGGGCAGGAAATCGCCGATCTGGTGGACGGCGTCACCAAACTCAGCCAGCTCGAGCTGTTCAGTGAACGCACCAAGCAGGCCGAGAATTTCCGCAAGCTGATGCTGGCGATGTCGAACGACATCCGCGTGTTGCTGGTCAAGCTGGCGGACCGGCTGCACAACATGCGCACGCTGACATTCATCACCAAGCCCGAAAAGCGCCGCCGCATCGCGCAGGAAACCATCGACATCTACGGCCCACTGGCCGGGCGCATCGGCATGCAGTCCATGCGTGAGGAGCTGGAAGATCTCGCCTTCGCCGAACTCAACCCCGACGCGCGCAAATCCATCGTCACAAGGCTCGACCGGCTGGGCGATCAGAGCGGCGAGCGGATCGATCGGATCGCCGAACAAATCCACGCCAAACTTGCCGAACACGATATCGAGGCAACGGTGCGCGGCCGCGCCAAGCGCCCCTATTCGATCTGGCGCAAGCTGAAAGACAAGCAACTCAATTTTGAGCAACTGTCGGATATTTTCGGCTTCCGCATCATCGTGCAGAATATGGATGACTGTTATCGCGCGCTGGGCGTTCTGCATACAACCTGGCGCATGGTGCCAGAGCGGTTCAAGGATTTCATCTCAAACCGTAAACTCAATGGTTATCGCTCGATCCACACCACCATCATCGGGCCTGAACAGCAGCGTGTCGAAGTGCAGATCCGCACCCAGGAAATGCACGACATCGCCGAACGCGGCGTCGCCGCCCATTGGCGCTATCGCGAAAAACTGAGCCAGCGCGAATTCGGGGCGGAAGGCGCCTATCAATGGCTGCGTGAAATGGTGGAACTGCTCGAACGCGGCGACAGCGTGGAAGAGTTTCTCGAAAACTCGCGCCTCAATATGTATCAGGATCAGGTTTTCTGCTTCACGCCCAAAGGCGATCTGATCTCCCTGCCGCGCGGGGCCACGCCAATAGATTTTGCCTATATGGTCCACACCGATCTGGGCAACACCACGGTCGGCGCAAAGGTGAACGGCGTGCATGTGCCGCTGCACACCCCGCTGAAAAACGGCGATCAGGTCGAGATCATCCGCACCAAAGAGCAAACGCCGTCTCCCTTGTGGGAACAGTTTGTGGTGACGGGCAGGGCGCGATCCGAAATTCGCCGCTATATCCGTCAGGCCCAGCGCGGCGAACATGTCGGCTTCGGCAAAAAGATTCTCGAAAAGGCGTTCGGCGATGAAGGCCAGGAACTGACGGAAAAAGCCATTGAAGACGTCGCCAGAAAACTGCGCCTCGCCAAAGCCGAAGATGTTTATGCCGAAGTCGGGCGCGGCGTGCTGCACGGCAATGAAGTGCTCGAAGCGGTCTTTCCTGAACTGAAGCGCAGTCCCAAAACCCAAAAAGATTTTGAGAAAAAGCCCAGATCCATTTCCATTCGCGGCCTGACCGAAGGCATTTCCTATCGCCTCGGCCATTGCTGCCACCCGCTGCCGGGCGACCGGATTGTCGGGCTGATGGTGGCAGGCAAAGGCGTCGTCATTCACACGATTGACTGCGCCGAACTCGAAAAAGCCCAATCCGGCATGGATGAATGGCTCGACGTGACATGGGATCGCTTCGCCGCCGAAAGCGGCCCCTCGGTCGCGCGTGTATTGGTGCGGGTCAAAAATTCTCCCGGTGCGCTCGGCGCGGTGATGACCGTGATCGGCAACAATGGCGGCAACATTTTCAACATGAAGGTGACCAACCGCAACCCGCTGTTCTTCGAATTCACCGTCGATATCGAAGTGCGCGACGTCGCCCACCTGCTGAACATCCTGGGCGCCCTGCGCGTCAACACCGTCGTCGAAACCGTAGACCGCGTGCGCGGCGAAGATGAAGCGGACGCCGCATAATCTTAAACTTCAATCCTCTTGGATCATATTATGACACCCGAACACGTCCTCGCCGAATTCAAAAAAGCCGGAGCCCTGCTCACCGGCCATTTCATCCTCTCCAGCGGCAAACATTCCGATGTCTTCCTGCAAAAGGCCCTGGTGTTTCAGGATGCAAAACGCACCGCCAAACTCTGCAAAGCGCTGGCCGAAAAAGTCCGCAGCCAGGTGAGCCAGGAGTTCACCGCCATCGTGTCGCCCGCCGTCGGCGGCATCGTGCCCGGCTACGAAATGGGCCGCCAACTCGGCCTGCCCGCGATGTATGTCGAACGGCAGGACGGCCAGTTCCAACTGCGCCGTGGCTTCCACCTGGAAAAAGGCCAGCGCGTGCTGATGGTCGAAGACATCATCACCACCGGCCTGTCCTCGCGCGAATGTCTCGATGCGATCCGCGCCACCGGCGCCAAACCCGTCGCCGCCGCCTGTTTAATCGATCGTTCCGGCGGCAAAGCCAAAGTCGGTGTCAAACTCATATCGCTGGCCGCGTTCAAATTCCCCGCCTGGGACGCCGACAAACTCCCGCCCCACCTGCGCGACACACAAGGCATCAAACCCGGCAGCAGAGGGTTAGCGTGAAAACCCTCTTTCGACCTCCCCCTTGTGGGGAGGTCGAAAAATACGAGCGCAGCGAATATTTTTCGGGTGGGGGGCCATGCGTGCCACGCGCGATTCTGGCCGCGCTTTTTCTCCTCGCTACAGCCGCAACCACACCAACCACCGCCGCCTGCCTGAAATACGAGCCCCAAATCGTCACTCTCAGCGGCACACTCATCATCACCCCGTTCAAATCCCCAACAGGTGAAACCATCAACCAGCCCGTTCTCAAACTCGTAACGCCGCTATGCGTGGACGGACGCCCCAAAGCGGCCTACGATTCCAAAAGCGAAAAGAACGTGCGCGAGATTCAAATGGTCTATGCGGATTATCCCTTCGGTGCCCGCTGGCACGATCAACAGGTCACCGTCACCGGCAAACTGTTCCACGGTTTTGCGCCGCTGCATCACACACCCGTTCTCATCCTGGTCAAAACCACCAAGGTAACGAAATGACCCTGCGTCTCGGCGTCAACATCGATCACGTCGCCACCATCCGCAACGCACGCGGCGGCCCCCACCCAGATCCGGTGCGCGCAGCCATCCTCGCGGCGGAAGCTGGGGCCGATGGCATCACCGCGCATTTGCGTGAAGACCGCCGCCACATCGCGGATGCGGATATTGATCGGCTCTCCCGCGAAATCGAATTGCCACTGAATCTCGAAATGGCGGCCACCGATGAAATGCTCGCCATCGCGCTGCGCCACCGCCCCCACGCCGCCTGCATCGTCCCCGAAAAGCGCGAGGAACGCACAACCGAAGGCGGCATAGATGCAGCGGGCCAACAGGGCCGCCTTGCCCCCTTCGTGCAAAAACTCGGCGACGCGCGCATCCGCGTCTCGCTGTTCGTGGAACCGGATAAGCGCCAGCTCGATGCCGCCAAAGCGCTCGGCGCGCCGGTGGTGGAGTTGCACACCGGCGCTTACTGCGAAGCCGCCGCCGCAGGCGATGGCAAGGCGCGCGACCATCTGCTGCAAATCATCCGCGAAGCCGCCGCCTATGGCAGCAGCCTTGGGCTCGAAATCCACGCCGGGCACGGCCTCGGCTTCGACACAGTCAAACCCGTCGCCGCCATCCGCGACATAAGCG
>DATJDE010000293.1:0-7522 GCA_035497595.1 Rhizomicrobium sp.
CAAGGCAGATCGCGATTGGCATTCATCGCATTCAAATGCGCCGTCGCATCTTCATCCGACTGGCCACCCGAAAGAAACGCAATCCCCGGCACCGCCGCAGGCACACAACGCTTCAAAACTTCAACGGTGCGATCCGCAACCTCTTGAACACCAGCCTGTTTCGCAGACTTCTTGCCCGCAATCGCCATATTCGGCTTCAAGATCATGCCTTCCAGCGCAACCCGCTGCACATAAAGCTGCTGGAAGGTCTCCTTCAAAATCCATTCGGTGACTTCGGCACAGCGATCAATGTCATGATCGCCGTCCATCAGCACTTCCGGCTCCACAATCGGCACAATACCGTTTTCCTGGCACAGCGCTGCATAGCGGGCGAGCGCATGGGCGTTCACCGCAATAGCGGTGGCGCTCGGAATATCCTTCGCAATGTCGATCACCGCGCGCCATTTGGCGAACCGTGCGCCGAGCTTGTGATATTCCACCAGCCGTTCACGCAACCCGTCCAACCCTTCGGTCACCGTTTCACCGGGGCAGCCGACAAGCGCCTTCGCACCAGCATCCACCTTGATGCCCGGAATGCTGCCAGCCGCTTCAATCAACTTCACCAGCGGCGTGCCGTCCTTCGCCTTTTGGCGAATGGTCTCATCGAACAGGATGACGCCGGAGATATTGTTTGTCATCGCGTCGGTGCTGCGAAACAGCATTTCGCGATAGTCCCGGCGATTGTCTTCGGTCGAGGCCACGCCAATCGCATCAAAGCGCTTCTTGATCGTGCCCGAGCTTTCGTCGGCAGCGAGGAGGCCTTTGCCTTCGGCCACCATCGCGCGTGCGATTTTATTGAGTTCCGCGAGATTCATGTTCAACTCCGTTTTGAGTGCGCCAGAGCGCGGACGCCCGGCAATTCCTGCCCTTCAAGCCATTCCAGAAACGCGCCACCGGCGGTGGAGACGTACGAAAAATCACCCGCCACACCGGCATGGTTGAGGGCGGCCACCGTGTCGCCGCCGCCTGCCACCGAAAGCAGTTTACCCGCCTTGCTGCGCATCGCCACTGCGCGCGCTGCCGCCACCGTGCCCCGGTCAAAGGGCTGGGTTTCAAAGGCGCCAAACGGCCCGTTCCAGACAAGAGTGGCCGTGCTCTCCAACCGGCGCACAAAGGCGTCAATCGTGTCCGGCCCCACATCGAGGATCATCTCGCCCTCGGCCACCTCGGCCGCAGGCACCGTGCGATGGCGCGCATGGGCTTTGAATTCGGTCGCCACCACCACATCTTCGGGCAGCAGCACATGCGCGCCGGTTTCGTCCGCACGCTTCAAAATCGCTTTCGCGGTGTCGATGTGATCGGGCTCATAGAGCGATTTGCCGATACCGATGCCTTTGGCCGCCAAAAATGTGTTGGCCATCGCTCCGCCGATCACCAGCGTATCCACGCGGGCCAGCAGATTTTCCAGCAGTTGAATTTTGGTCGAAACCTTGGCCCCGCCCACCACCGCCATCACCGGGCGGCGCGGCGTGTCGAGCGCCTGATGCAGGTGGAACAGTTCACCTTCCATCGCCCGCCCCGCCGCTGAAGGCAGCAGATGCGCCAGCCCCTCAGTCGAGGCATGGGCGCGGTGCGCCGCCGAAAAAGCGTCGTTCACAAACACATCGCCCAAAGCTGCCAGTTGCCGGGCAAATGCGGCGTCATTGGCTTCTTCGCCCGCGTGAAAGCGCGTGTTCTCCAACATCAGAACATCGCCGGGGTTCATCGCGGCGATAGCCGCTTCCGCCACCGGCCCAATGCAATTCTCGGCAAACCCGACAGCGCGCGACAATGCAAAAGCCAGCCCGAATGTCACCGGCTTCAGCGACATCGAAGGGACAACCTTCCCGTTGGGGCGGTCAAAGTGCGACAGCACAATGACCATCGCCCCCTTGTCGGAAAGTTCTTTGATGGTCGGTGCCTGCCGCTCAATGCGCAGCATGTCGGCCACGCGGCCATCTTTCATCGGCACGTTCAGGTCAGCGCGTACAAGTACGCGCTTGCCCCGAACAGAAAGGCCGTCCAGCGTCTGAAACGAAGCCATGGAGCTCAGAGCAACTTGCCCATCGCCAGCGCAGTATCCGCCATGCGATTGGAAAAGCCCCATTCATTGTCATACCAGCTCATCACGCTGACAAAATTGCCGTCGATGACTTTGGTCTGGTCCAGCGCAAAGCTGGATGACGCCGGATTGTGGTTGAAGTCGCAGCTCACCAGCGGCGCTTCGACAAGCTCCAAAATCCCCTTCAACTCGCCCTCGGCGGCTTTGCGGATCGCGGCGTTGACTTCGTCCACCGAGGTCGCGCGCTTGGCGACGAATTTCAGATCGACCAGCGAAACGTTCGGCGTCGGCACCCGCACCGACATGCCATCCAGCTTGCCTTTCAGTTCCGGCAACACCAGGCCAACAGCTTTCGCAGCGCCGGTCGAGGTCGGGATCATCGAAAGCGCTGCCGCACGTCCGCGATACAGATCCTTGTGCATCTGATCGAGCGAGGGCTGATCGTTGGTGTAGGAATGCACCGTGGTCATAAAGCCCTTTTCGATGCCGATGGCATCGTTCAGAACCTTCGCCATCGGGGCAAGGCAGTTGGTGGTGCACGAGGCGTTGGAGACGATCAGGTCGTCCTTGGTCAGCGTCTTTTCGTTCACGCCGAAGACGATGGTGCGGTCCGCGCTATCGCAGGGCGCAGATACCAGCACGCGCTTGGCGCCAGCCGTCAGATGGGCGGAGGCTTTTTCCTTCGAGGTGAAAATGCCGGTGCATTCAAACGCGATATCGACCGCCAGTTCCTTATGCGGCAGTTCAGCCGGATTGCGGATCGCGGTGACTTTGATCTTGTTGCCATTGACGATCATCAGATCGCCATCGACCTTCACTTCGCCCGGAAAGCGGCCATGAACGGAATCGTAGCGCAGTAAATGCGCGTTGGTCTCGATCGGCCCCAAATCGTTCACGCCCACGACGACGATGTCCTTGCGGCCTGATTCAACAATCGCCCGCAAGACCAGACGCCCGATACGGCCAAAGCCGTTAATCGTGACGCGAAGTGCCATGTCTTTTCTCCTCAACACTCAAATTTGCCCGCGCCCCTATTGGAACGGGTCGAAAATCACTGCGCTTTCAGCGCGGCCCGCGCCGCATCCGCGGCGGCTTCGGGCGTAATGCCGAAATGCTTGTAAACGTCCTTTGCCGGCGCGCTGGCGCCAAAGCCATGCATACCGATAAAGGCACCATCCCGTCCGATATAACGATCCCAGCCGAAAGGCGAGGCCGCTTCTATACCAAGCTTAACGGTGCCGGGGCCAAGCGTGGCCTCACGATATGTTGCATCTTGTTGTTCAAACAGCGCCCAGCACGGCATCGACACAACGCGGGTGCCAATCCCGTCCGCCTGCAACAGGTCGCGGGCTTTCAGTGCGATTTCGACCTCCGAGCCGGTGGCAAGGACCGTTACTTTCGCGAGGCCGTCCGCTGGCGCAAGTTCATAAGCCCCGCGCGCGGTCAGGTTGTCATCGGTGTGCGTGGTGCGCACCGTCGGCAGGTTCTGGCGCGAAAGCGCCAGCAGGCTTGGTGTGCGCGCATGTTCCAGCGCCAACTGCCAGCTTTCGGCGGTTTCCACCGCATCGGCAGGCCGGAAGACCAGCAAATTGGGGATGGCGCGCAAACCGGCCAGCTGCTCGATCGGCTGATGGGTCGGCCCGTCTTCGCCCAGCCCGATGGAATCATGCGTCATCACATAGATCACGCGCTCGCCCGAAATCGCCGAAAGCCGGATCGCAGGCTTGCAGTAATCCGAGAAGATCAAAAACGTGCCGCCATAGGGAATAACGCCGCGATGCAGCGCCATGCCATTCATCGCCGCCGCCATGCCGTGCTCGCGAATGCCGTAATGCATATAGCGGCCGGAGAAATCGCCGGTCGCAATTTCCTTCATGCCTTTGGTGCGGGTGTTGTTCGACGGCGTCAAATCCGCCGAGCCGCCAATGGTGGTGGAAATTTGCGCATTCACCACCTCCAGCGCCATTTCGGATGCTTTGCGTGTCGCAACGCTCGGGCGTTCGGCGCTGATGGATTTTTTCAATGCTGTAATGGCCGGCGCAAACCCCTTCGGCAGGTCAAGCGAGACAGCAATGTCGAACTCCGCCGCTGTGGCAGCACCGGCTTTGCGCGCGGCCCAGGCGTCATGGGCGCCTTTGCCCTTGGCGCCAATCGCGCGCCAGGCGGTGAGAATATCGTCCGGAATCTCGAACGGCCCATACGGCCAGTTCAAATTGGCCTTGGTCGCCACAATTTCGTCAACGCCCAAAGGTTCGCCATGGGCTTTGGAGGTTCCGCCCTTTTTCGGCGAGCCAAAGCCGATGGTGGTGCGGCAGCAGATCAGCGTCGGCCGATCCGCCGCTTGTGCCGCGATCAGCGCGCGCGAAACTTCTTCCGCATTCAAGCCATCCACGCGATGGGTGATCCACCCGGCGGCTTCAAAGCGCATCCGCGCATCGGTCGAATCGGAGATGTCCGTATCGCCGTCGATGGAGATGTTGTTGTCATCGTAGAGCACGATGAGTTTGGAAAGTTTCAGATGGCCCGCAAGGCCAATTGCCTCATGGCTGATTCCCTCCATCAGATCGCCGTCACTGGCGATGACATAAGTTTTATGATCGACCAGGTCATTGCCGAACCGCGCATTCACAATGCGTTCGGCCAGCGCCATGCCGACCGCGGTGGCAAGGCCCTGTCCCAGTGGGCCCGTGGTGGTCTCGATCCCGGCCAGATGGCCATATTCAGGATGCCCTGCGCAGGGGCTGCCAAGCTGGCGGAATTTTTTGATGTTATCGAGCGTGATATCGCTATAGCCGGTGAGATAAAGCAGCGAATACAGCAACATCGAGCCATGGCCGCAGGACAGCACAAAGCGGTCGCGGTCCTGCCATTTGGGCGCGGCAGGGTCGAATTTCAGAAATTTCGCGAACAAAACGGTGGCCGCATCGGCCATACCCATCGGCATGCCGGGATGGCCCGAATTGGCGGCCTGCACAGCATCCATAGATAGCGCACGAATGGCATTGGCCAGGCGGCGAATATCAGCCGCTTCAGCCGACAGCGAAACTGAGCTACTTGCGCTATCCATCACGTTTTTTTCCTTCGGAATGGGCTTGGCCTTAGCGAGGCAAAGCCAGTTGCGTCAAGTGTTGAACGCAAAAGCGTTGACCATATTTCCCCCTTGCGCCTAAGGTCACTTGGTATCTTTCAAAGAGGCGTCGATGAGCAGGCTGGAGACAGCGGCCGCGCGGTTCGCCGCAGCCCTTCAACAGATCGAAGCATCGGGTGCGCCGCTTCTGCAGGCCCACGCCGACATGGCGCGTGCCGCCGACCGTATCACCGAACTGACGGCGGAGCGCGAACGGCTTCTGGCCAGAATCGCCGAACTGGAAGATGAAACCCGCTCCCTTTCGGGCGTCACGCAGGATGTGCAGGGCCGTCTCGATGGGGCCATCGCCGAAATCCGTGCCGCTTTGGGTCGGAATTAAAGCGCAAACCGGAACGAACGCGTTCGTTCTGGCCGCTGACAGGAAGGAAGTCACATGCCCCTGGTCAACGTCATGGTCAATTCCCGGGCCTACACCATCGCCTGCGATGACGGGGAGGAAGAGCATCTCAAACATCTTGCCAGCTATGTAGATGGAAAAGTGCGCGAATTGATGGAATCGGTCGGTCAGGTGGGGGATGCGCGGCTGCTGCTGATGGCAGGGCTGCTGCTGGCCGACGAAGTGTTCGAGGCAAAGGCCCAGGTTCAGGCGGCTGGCGAAACCCCGGTGAGCGAGGTGGAAGGCCATGCGGTCGAGCACCTGGAATCCGCCGCCAAACGGCTGGAAACCCTCGCGGCCCGCTTTGCTCACGCGTAAAAGCGCCAGCCGAACGTGTAAAAGCAGAAATCAGTGCGTGGCCGAATATCAATTCGCTGTGCCATGCTTTAACCTGGATGTCGGACGGGTACTTTCTCGTGCGTCAGGTAGCGACACCCAGGGGCCTTAATGGACTCACCGGGAGCTGTCCCTGACCGGGGCCGTGGTCCCGGTCACACGGCGCCCACCTGCACAAGCAGGCCCGTGGATCCCAATACCAACGGCGTAGACGGTCCCGTCCACTTTATTTTGTATAGCCATATTTCTCTCTCCATGTCCGCCCAAGCCAAACAGCACTTGCGCCAGAAAGCCCGCCTAATCCGGGCCAATTTGCGCGCCGCTCTGCCGGATTTTGCGGAAAGTCTGGCCAGGCACGCCGCCGATCTCGCAATCGCCCCCGGCACGCTGGTCGGCGCCTATGCCCCCTTGCCCGATGAGGCAGACCCCACCGCGCTGGTTCAGGTACTGGCCAAAACCTGCCCCATCGCCTACCCCCGCGTGGTGTCGAACAGCGCCGCGCTGGCCTTTCATCTCTGGGCGGGCGAGGCGCTGACCCCCGGCGCCTTCGGCATCCGCGAACCGGCAGAAGAGTGGCCCATCGTCTACCCCAGTGTCCTTCTGGTGCCGCTGCTGGCCTTCGATGCACAAGGCGGCCGTCTCGGCTATGGCAAAGGCCACTATGATCGCACCTTAAGCGCCCACCCGGCGCGGGCCATCGGCATCGCTTTTGCGGGCCAGGAAATGCCCACCATCCCGACCGAACATCACGATCACCCGCTGGATATGATCCTCACTGAAAAGGGCGTGCGCCACATTCGCCGGGATTCTTGAAGTGTCGCTCTTTCTTGCGCCGAACCGGCTCCACTTCGGCGGGAAAACGCTCCTGACCTGCGTTTTCGCTGGCTTTTACCCACATTCTCCGTGTTAAGAGGGAGCCCATGCGCATACTTTTCATCGGCGATGTCATCGGAAAACCTGGCCGCGAGGTGGTGGAGACAGAACTCCCCCGCCTGATCGAGACGCTGAAACTCGATTTCACCATCCTGAACGGCGAAAACCTGGCCGGCGGCTTCGGCGTCACCCGCGCCATCGCCCACGAAATGTTCGCCATCGGGGTCGATTGCATCACCACCGGCAATCACTGGCTGGACCAGAAAGAAATCCTCACCTTCATCCGCGATGAAGACCGGGTCCTGCGCCCCTGCAACCTGCCCCCGGGCACGCCGGGCAAAGGCGCCAACCTGTTTCAGGCCAAAAACGGCGGCCATATTCTGGTGATCAATCCGCTGGGCCGCGTCTTCATGGAACCGCAGAACTGCCCCTTCGCCGCGGTGGAGGCCGAACTCAACGCCGCCCCGCTGGGCGAGGTGGCGGATGCGGTGGTGGTGGATATGCACGCCGAGGCCACCTCGGAAAAAATGGCGATGGGCCATTTCTGCGATGGCAGGGCCAGCCTGGTGGTCGGCTCCCACTCCCATGTGCCAACAGCAGACGCGCAAATCCTGCCCGGCGGCACCGCCTATCAAACCGATGCAGGCGCCTGCGCGGATTACGATTCCGTGATCGGCATGGAAAAATACGAACCCCTCCAGCGCTTCAC
>DATJDE010000294.1:0-3282 GCA_035497595.1 Rhizomicrobium sp.
GAACGACACACTAAGGGCCTTCGCCGGAAAGAGCCCGATGCCCACTATCCTCCGCCAAGATGGCTATCGCTTCTACTTCTTCAGCCATGAGCCAAACGAGCCGCCGCACGTGCATGTGGACCGCGGCTCCTCGAACTTGAAGGCATGGCTTGCTCCGGTCGAGCTCGCCAACAGCCGTGGCTTTCGCGCGCACGAGATCAATGCCATATTGAGGCTGGTAGCAGAACATCGAACAGCGCTACTGGAGGCTTGGCATGAATATTTCGGCCCGGATCGTTGAGGAACGCGTCGCCAACGTGCGCTGCGACGCTGCCAGCCTCATTGTCGATCTTGAGGATGGGCGCACGATCTCGGTACCTCTGGCCTGGTATCCTCGCCTGCTTCACGCGACGCCGGAGCAGCGCTCGGTTTGGGAAGCAAGCGCGGGCGGCTATGGCATTCACTGGCCGGAAATCGACGAGGACTTGAGCACGGAGGGCCTGCTTCGAGGTGCGCCCGCCCCTAAAAGCCGCCTGACCGACTAAAAGATAGCAGGCACGCGGACGCCCGTCTCAATGGCTTGGGGCAAGCTGGTGTGACCGGCGCGGTTCCGCCTCCTTCCCGGCAGCGGGGACGGTGCAGGTTGACCGTGAGGCTGGTTACCCCGGGATGCCTGCCTGCAGCCGTCCTGTGCGCGGGCATCCGGTCGGGCGGCTGCGGTCTTGGGCGGGTAACAGTGAAGCCCCTGGAGTTTCCTCCAGCCATCGCCCGCATAGCCACGGTGCGCGATGGCCACCCGGAAGCGGCGGTGTTTGCCGGGGGTTGCCCCTTAACGTCGTCCGCATAGCTCCCCTACACGACGCCGGCATCGCCATGTGCGACGCACATGCCGAGATCTGTACTCTTGGGCGAAGTTACCATCTCATGCATGCCGAGGAGCTTCGCGCCGGTCAGTGCCCGCAAATCGGAAACCGATTGTCGAACGCATCATGCATACACGGTTTGTTCCACTTTGTCAAGCGGGCGTGGGCGACGGGACGCGAGCCGCTCCGTCGGGAGATGACCCCAGCTTTCGCTGGGGTGACGGTGGAGGGAGGGGGCGCAGCGGCGCATGGACCGCCCGTGTTCTTGCCTGGAACTCACCTCTTCTTCACAAACTCCGCCCGCAGCACCAGGCCCCTGATCCCGTCATAGCGACAGTCGATTTCCTGCGCGTCGCCGGTCAGGCGGATCGACTTGATCAGCGTGCCGCGCTTCAGCGTCTGGCCCGCGCCCTTGACGGTCAGATCCTTGATCAGGGTCACCTGATCGCCGTCGGCAAGGATGTTGCCGACGGCGTCGCGCACTACCACCGCATCGTCGTCCGGCGCCACGGCGCCATTGCCGGCGGGCACCCACTCGCCGCTGGCCTCGTCATAGACATAGTCTTCGTCGTCCGCCGCCATCTTGCGTCCTTCAAGGGAGCTACGCTGTGCGCCAGGTGGCCGGTGGTAGCAAGCTCGGTAGGGTGGCTTACTCGTCTAGTTATGCGGCATCATTCCCCCTGCCGCCTTGACATAGGTACGCGTCTCGCGTACAAGCCACAACTTTCCGGCGTGGCGAAGTCGTCGTCGTTCAAACGCGGCCTTGGTTCTTTCTCAGTGTACCAATTGTGAGCAGCATCCCGGAGCGGCAATGCGGCTAGCCGGGGCGGGCGGCGTCCGCCGCGCTGCCCTATTGCCGCCTTCGCGAGCTCCAAATCCTTTAGTTCGTTTTTGGGTTTTTTTGTTTTCGCCCTCCGTGACGCGACCGCCCAGCCGCCATTGCGCCAGCGCGAAATTGCGAGCGACGCCGGGGGCCGCTCGCTCGTCGGCGATAGGCTCAGTGCAGGGTCTCCCCGCGCGCCAGCATCGCGACGAACTGCGCGATCTTGCGTGCCCGCGTCTCCGGCTTCTTCACCGCGCCGATGCGGTACAGAACCGCATAGCGGTTCGCGCCGGTGAGCGTGGCGAAGAAGGCGGCGGCTTCCGGATTGGCGTCCAGCCCCGCCTGCAGGTCGGCGGGCACCTCGATCCGACTGGCGGACGCATAGGCCGCGTCCCAGCGGCCGTCAGCGCGTGCCGCCTCCACTTGGGCGAGGCCATTCGGCCTCATCCGGCGCTCCGCGATCAATCGCTCCGCGCGTTCGCGATTCTTCTGCGACCATTTGCTGGCGCGCTTGCGCGGGGTGAAGCGGATCAGCCAGCAGGCTTCGTCATAAGGCTGGAGCTGCCCATCGATCCAGCCATGGCAAAGGGCCGCATCGATCGCCTCGGCCTTTGACACGCTGGCTATGCCCGAACCCTGCTTGGCAAGCTTGAGCCACAGGCCCGGCGATTCGGCGGGCTGGGCCGCCAGCCACGTCTCGAACGCGGTCCTATCCGCAAAAGCAAGGATTGGCAGGCCGGCATGCATTTCGGGGTCAGTCATGGTGGCGACTATGCACGCGCCGCGCGGCTGCGCCAGCCACCGGCCGCCAGGATGCGCGTCAGTCCTTGATATTCACCAGCCCGACCGGGCCCTTGATCGACGGGTTGGAGGCATTGGTCTTGACCTTCTCCGCCTTGGGTTTGCGGGCTTCCTTGTTCGATTTCTTCTGGCCCTTGGCCATGATCATTTCCTTGGCGGGCGGTGCGCCCACGCCCGCTTACACCTTTTCCGGCCCCGCCGCGCCATCATTGATTGAACCAGGTCGGGCAACGGGCCGGCCAGCAGCCCGCTTCATCTCCAAAGCGGTTTACTTTCGCCGCCGCCGCTGCAATGGCCGGCGCGGGCGTCCCATTGTGTCTTGAAGCGCAGTGGGGCGCCTACTTACCGGGCTTCGCCGGCATCGCTGAGGCGGGGGCCCGCTGCGAGAAATTCCGGCGCCTCAGGCCCGGAGACCGCCCGTTCCCACCCTTCGCTGGCCTGCTCCGCCGAAAAAGCGGCTCGATCCTCCCCGTTATCAGCCCGAAATCGAAGAATTTCCCCATTCTCGGGAAAGCGACCCGCGCCATGCAATTTCTGAAGGCATAAGCCCATGCCAAAAATCAAGCCGTTGAGAGCGGTGGACGGGCGACGGAACCGCACCTCGGTTTTTTGCGCGGCAGGCGCGATTGCCTTTGTTGACAGCCCCGCCCCGCTTCGCCAAAGACGCGCCTCCCCATCCTGGTGGCGCCTGTGGACAGGTGGCCGAGTGGTTAAAGGCAGCAGACTGTAAATCTGCCCGTGAAAGCGTACGCTGGTTCGAATCCAGCCCTCTCCACCAACGCTGCCCGCAGGCATGCCGGGAGCATGCCGAGGACA